>DATCKS010000338.1:0-5683 GCA_036562265.1 Thermodesulfobacteriota bacterium
TGACTACGCAGGCGGCTCGCACGGTCGCCCGGGTCGTCCCGAGCACGCGGACCTTCGAGGGGGCCGGCTTCCCGGTCCGCCGGCCCTTCCCCACGCCGGCGCTCGACCACATCGACCCCTTCCTCCTCCTCGACGAGATGGGGCCGGTCCGCTACGGCCCCGGCGAGGCCAGGGGCGCGCCCGACCATCCTCACCGGGGATTCGAGACGGTGACCTACCTCCTCGCCGGCCGCATGCGCCACGGCGACTCGCAGGGCAACCGTGGGGTCCTCGGTCCGGGCGACGTCCAGTGGATGACGGCCGGCGCCGGCGTCGTGCACTCGGAGATGCCCGACCCCGAGCTGCTCGAGCGAGGCGGGCCGATGCACGGCTTCCAGCTCTGGGTGAACCTGCCGGCCAGGGACAAGATGATCCGCCCGCGCTACCAGGACACGCCGTCGGCGCGGATTCCCGTCGTTGCGAGCGCGGACGGCCGGGTCCGGGCGAAGGTCATCGCCGGGGAGGCGCTCGGCGCCGCCGCGGTCATCGAGACCCGGACGCCGATCCTCTACGTCCACTTCACGCTCGAGCCCGGCGCGGAGGTCGTGCAGCCGGTGCGCGCCGACTTCAACGTCTTCGCCTACCCGTTCGTCGGTGACCTCCTCGCCGGCCCCGACGGCCGCCGGGTCGAGGAGGGCGCCGCGGCGATCTTCTCGAGGGACGGCGCCGTCGTGCGGCTCGCCGCGCCAGCCGACGCGACCGGGGCCGTCGAGGCGCTCCTCATCGGCGGGCAGCCGCTGGGTGAGCCGGTGGCGCGCTACGGTCCGTTCGTGATGAACACGCGCGCCGAGCTGGAGCAGGCGTTCGAGGACTTCCGCCGCGGCCGCTTCGGCACGATCCCCGCGCAGGTCGGCTAGGCCGCGGCCTCTAGCTCCAGACCCGCCGGTCGTCGAGCCGCTTGTAGCGTTCGGGGAACGTCCCGGGCGGCACGACGACGACGGCGTCGACGCGGAGCTTGAGGACGTCGCGCAGCCTGGCGGCGAGCGCCTGCTCGTCGACCGGGCCTCGGGTCTCGATCTCGCAAGTAAGGATGTCCTGGTGGCCTTTGCGCGTCACGACGAGCCGGTAGCGGGCCACCGCCGGGAACTCGGCCACGACGCCGTCGGCCTCCTTCGCGTGGACGAACAGGCCGCGCACCTTGACCGCGTCGCCCACCCGGCCGGCCATCCGGACGAGCCGGCTCGACGTCCGCCCGCAGGGACAGGGCGCATGCGAGACGACCGAGAGGTCGCCCGTGCCGAAGCGGATGAGCGGGTACGCCGGCGCGCCGATGGCGGTCGCCACGACCTGGCCCACCTCCCCCTCGGGCACCGGGCGGCCGGTCTCGAGGTCGACCACCTCCACGAGGATGTCGTCCGCGATGTGCATCCCCTGCCGCACCGCGCACTCGAAGGCGACGAGCCCGAGGTCGGCGGTGAGGTACGCCTGGTAGGCCTCGACGCCGAACTCGTCCCGCAGGCGGGCGCGCAGGCTCTCCGGGAACATCTCGCCGCTCACGAGCGCCCGCGACAGCCGGCGCCGTTCGCGGCCGATGCCGAGCTCCTCCGCCTTCTCGAGGATCGCCACGAGGAACGAGGGGATCCCGAAGAAGCCGGTCACGCCGGCCTGCTCGAGCAGCCGGGCCTGCGTCTCGGTGTTGCCGACCCCGCCGGGGATCACGATGCCGCCGAGCGGGTGGACGCCGTCGTCGCCCATGTGCCCGGCCGGCGTCAGGTGATAGGCGAACGTGTTGAGGACGATGTCGCCTGCGCGGAAGCCGGCGGCGAAGAACGCGCGGGCGGTGCGCCAGTACCCCGGCCCGGCGGCCGGCTCCATGATCGGCCCCGGCGAGAGGAAGAGGTAGCGGTACTGCTCGATCGGCATCCCCTGCCAGCCGCCGAGCGGCGGCTCCGCGCGCTGGAGTTCGGGAAGGTCCTCCTTGCGCGTGATGGGGAGCGCCGCGAGGTCGCCTCGCTCGCGAATCGACGACGGGTCGACGCCGGCGCGCTCGAAGAGCCGCCGCGCGGCGGGAGCGTTGGCGACCGCATGGGCGACGAGCGCGCGCAGGGCGGCGGCCTCCCGGGCCGCCCGCTCGGCGGGGGGCGCCGCCTCGCCCGGGTCGTAGAAAGCCGTCATGACACCCACCTCCGGCGCCCGCCGGCCCGGGCCCTCGACCGGTGCGGGCGGCCTCGCGTGTCCCTACATGTACCGCTTGCGCCGCCGATACGCCTTGACCTCCCGGTAGCTCTTGCGGCTGCCCCCCTCCGTGAGCCCCAGGTAGAACTCCTTCACGTCGGGGTTGGCCTTGAGCCACTCCGCGGACCCTTCGAGGACGATCCGCCCGTTCTCCATGATGTAGCCGTAGCGGGCGAGGTTGAGCGCCATGCGGGCGTTCTGCTCCACGAGGAGGATCGTCGTCCCCTCCCGCCGGTTGATCTCCTCGACGATCGTGAAGATCTCCTGCACGAGAAGGGGCGCGAGCCCGAGCGACGGCTCGTCGAGGAGGAGGAGGGTCGGCTGCGCCATCAGCGCGCGGCCGATCGCGAGCATCTGCTGCTCCCCGCCGGAGCAGTAGCCGGCGAGCCGCCGTCTGAGTTCGGCCAGCCGCGGGAAGTAGTGGTAGACGCGGTCGAGGTCGGAGCGGCCGCCCCCGATCGGCGCCGCGCCACGGGCGTACCGCCCGACCCGGAGGTTCTCCTCGACGGTCAGGTGCTTGAAGACCCGCCGTCCTTCGAGCACCTGGACCACGCCCCGGCGGACGATCTCCTCCGCCGGGACGTTGTCGATCCGCTCGCCGTCGAGGTGGATCGTCCCGCGTCGGACCCGGCCGTCCTCGGTGAGGAGGAGGCCCGACACGGCCTTGAGGGTCGTCGTCTTGCCGGCGCCGTTGGTGCCGAGCAGGGCGACGATCTCCCCGCGGGGGAGGCGGAGCGACACCCCTTTCAGGACCAGGATGACGTCGTGGTAGACGACCTCGATGTTGTTGATCACCAGGAGGTCGGTCGGTCGCTCCACCTCTCCCTCCACGTGACGACGCCTCTCGCCGCCGGCGCGGCTACCGGCTCTGTCCCGCCGCCTTGCCGCGCGGCGCGAACTCGCCGATGTAGTCGAGCCGATTCGTCTTGGCGTTGAGCCGGTAGAGGAGGACCGCGTCGGCCCCCGCGTGCCGCTCCGGCGTGAACGTCACCGGGAGGACGAGCCCGCCGGTGTCGAAGTTCCTGAGCGTCTCGAGCCCCGCCTTGATCCCGGCGCCGTCGAGCGTCGGCGCCCGCCTGAGCCCCTCGACGAGGAGCATCGCCGTCGCGACCCCCTGGGCGTAGTGCGGCGGCCGCGCCTTCTCGTCGGGGCTGTACCGGGCGTTCAGCTGGTGCGTGATCCGGTTGCCCGGGATCTCCTCGAACCAGGTGCGGGCGGCCGACGTCGTGATGAAGCCGTCGGCGTTGGCGCCGGCCAGGTGGAGCAGCTCCTCGCCGCCCGCGTAGTGGATCCCGAGGAACGTCGCCCGAAGGCCGTTGCGCCGGGCGTCACGCAGGAAGACGGAGAGCGGCGAGGCGACGTTCTGGAAGAGCACGTACTCGGCCCGCGCCCGCCGAAGCTCGAGGACCTGGCTCGTCGCGTCGAGCACGTCGGCGGCAAGCTCCTGCGACGCGACCGTCTCCATGCCGAGCTCCTGCAGGTAGGCCCGCCCGGCCGCGAGCGGCGAGCGCCCGTAGGGCGACGGGTGGACGTTGAAGGCGACCCTCGCCGGGGAGCTCCCCTTGTGAAGCGTCTTCACGTAGTCGACGAGCACCTTCATGTGGTCGTCGTACGTCATGCTGAGGAAGAAGTTGTAGTCGCCCGGCGCGTCGAGGAGCCCCGCGTGGAAGGAGGCCGAGAGCGTCGGGATGCGGGCGCGGTTGACCTCCTCCTTGATGGCGAGGTTGGCGCCGGTCCCCCAGGTGATCGCCCCCACGATCCGGTTCTGCGAGGCGAACTGGCGCAGCGCCGAGAGGGTCTGCTGCGGGTTGTACTGGTCGTCGGACCAGACCAGCTCGACCCGGACCGGGCCGAGCTTCTGCGTCTCGACGATCCCCTTCTGCTCGTCCTGGAGCCAGCGGAAGTAGTGGAGGGCGCCGTCGCCGTAGTGCCGGCCGGCGTCGCTGGTGGGTCCCGTCCAGGTCCCGATCAGGCCGAAGGTCACCGTGCGGGCCTCGGCCGCCATCGCGACGGCCGGCACGAGCGCGACCAGTGCCGACACGACGAGGACGAGAAGCGAGGCGCCGAGCGTTCTCGCGCGAAACATGGGAGTCTCCTCCTTTGTGCCTAGTACCGGAAGGGCCAGAGGTTCACGTAGCTCTTCACCACCCGCCACCGGTCGGCGAGCCCCTCGGGCTCGAACACGAGGAAGCCGACGACCACCAGTCCGAAGACCGCGTACCTGAGCCCGATCAGGAGGTTCGAGACCTGCGGCATCATCTGGGAGAGCGCGTCGGCCGCCACGCGCAGGCCTTCGGGCAGGAGCGTCATGAGGGCGGCGCCGAGCACCGAGCCGACGACGCTCCCCATCCCGCCGACGATGATCATCGCGAGGTACTCGACCGACAGCATCAGGGTGAACCGCTCCGCGGACACCACTCCCGTCAGGTAGGCCCAGAGCCCTCCCGCGACCCCCACGAAGAAGGCGCTCAGCGAGAAGGCCAGGAGCTTGTAGCCGAAGACCGGGATCCCCATCGCCGCCGCGGCCCGATCGTTGTCCCGGATCGCGACGAACGCCCGGCCGAACCGGCTCCGCAGGAGGTTCACCGAGGCCCACACGAAGAGCACCGCCGAGACCAGCACCAGGTAGTAAAGGGCCCGATCCGACGCGAGCGGCAGCCCCGGCAGCGACGGCCGCGGCACCCGCAGGTAGGAGGTGCCGCCGCCGCTGCTGTCGTAGAGGTTGAACGCGAACTCGAGGAGGACCTGCGCCGCCAGCGTCGCGAGGGCGAGGTAGAGCCCCTTGACGCGCAGCGACGGCACGCCGAAGACGACGCCGACCGCGGCGGTGGCGAGCCCCGCCGCCGGCAGGGCCAGCCAGAACGGCAGTCCCGCCCCGGCCAGGATCCCGGTCGCGTACGCGCCGACCCCCATGAACGCCCCGTGGCCGAGGGAGATCTGACCGGTGCTGCCGGTCAGCAGGTTGAGGCCGAGGGTACCGATGACGAAGATCCCGACCAGGCTCGCGAGGTAGACGAGGTAGTCCCCCAGCACGAGCGGCAGCAGGGCGAGCGCCACCACCACGGCCGTCATGCAGAGCGGCCCCAGGTCGGTCGCGAAGACCCTGAGGTCGTCCTCGTATCGCGTCCGGTAGGCCCCGCACACGTGGAACTGCACGCTCCCCCTCCGAAGCCCCGCGCCGCCGGCCGCCCGCCCCACGGCCGGCGCGGCCGGCCGTCGGGATCAGACCCGCTCGATCTCCACCGTCCCGAACAGCCCGTACGGCTTCACCATCAGGATCAGCACCAGCACGATGAACGGCACCACCTCGTGGATGCCGACCCCCACGATCGGGCTCAGGTAGCCGGCGGCGAGGTTCTCGAGGAGGCCGATCAGGAGGCCGCCCACGACCGCCCCGGCCACGCTGTCGAGCCCGCCGACGATCGCGGCCGGGAAAACCAGGATGCCGATCGCGCTCAGTCCGTCGGTG
>DATCKS010000029.1:0-2756 GCA_036562265.1 Thermodesulfobacteriota bacterium
GCGGCCAGCCCGTTGCCCTCGGCCTCGTAGAAGGCCCACGCCTCGTCGACGTTGTGGGGCGCGCCCTCCTCGGGGTCGGTCTCGCCTGCCTCGACCTTCTCGGCCGCGGCATCGAGCTCCCCGAGCACCTTGAGCGCCAGCGCCGCCGAGATGCCCTTGTCGATCCACTGGCGCCGCTGGGCGGGATCGAGGTCGGCCGCCTCGCCCTCGCCGGCGATCGCGTCCTCGACGCGCGCGGCGATCTCGGTGCCCTCGGCGAACCCGGCGAGCGTCCGGGCGCTGCCGTCGCTCTTGCGGGAGTGACGGCCCTCGGACCAGATCTCGCCGACCTGCTCGAAGTCGGCGTCGCCGCCCTCGCCGGCGGGCTCCAGCAGGGCCTTGATGTCGGCGATGTCGCGCCCGATCGCGGCGTGCTGGGCCACGTCCGAGACGGCGGTGTAGGTGCCGGCCCGCTCGCCCGCCGCCGTCGCCTGCACTCCGTCGTCGTCATCCCCGCCGCAGCCGGCGACGACGAGGAGGGCGGCGACGGCCCCTGCCATCAACGCGTGCTTCAACCGTGTCTCCTTCGTGATTAGGGATTCCTAATTAGGGTCACCTAATCTACGCGCCGTCGAAAACTGACGCCCACGTCATCTTCGTGGTAGCGTCGTGGCCATGGAACGTGTGTGTGTGATCGGGGCGGGATCGTCGGGCATCGCGTCGTGCCAGGTCCTGAAGGCCCGGGGGATCCCGTTCGACTGCTACGAGGTCGGCTCGGAGGTCGGCGGCAACTGGCGCTACCAGAACGACAACGGGATGTCGTCGGCGTACTGGTCGCTCCACATCAACACCTCGCGCGACCTCATGGCCTACCGGTCCTTCCCGATGCCGGAGGACTATCCCGACTTCCCCCACCACACGCAGATCGCCGCCTACTTCGACGCCTACGTCGACCACTTCGGCTTCCGCGAGGACATCCAGTTCCGCACCGAGGTCACCGACGTCCGCCCGCGCCCTGACGGCGGCTGGGACGTGACCGTCCGGCGCCGCGACTCGGGCGAGGTCGAGACGCACCCCTACGCGGCCGTGCTCGTCGCCAACGGCCACCACTGGGACCCGCGCTGGCCGGACTTCCCGGGCGAGTTCGACGGCCCGGTCATCCACTCCCACGACTACAAGACGCCCGAGGGCTACGAGGGCAAGAACGTGCTCGTCGTCGGCTTCGGCAACTCGGCCGTCGACATCGCCTGCGAGACCTCGCGCGTCTCGAAGATGACCTACCTCTCGGTCCGGCGCGGGGCGCACGTCATCCCGAAGTACCTCAAGGGCCGCCCGGTCGACGAGCTCAACACGCCGTTGACCAGCCGCCTCCCGTTCTGGCTGCAGCGGACGCTCTACGCCCGGATGCTCAAGAAGGTCAACGGGAAGATGTCCGACTACGGCCTGCCGGAGCCGGACCACAAGCTCGGCGAGGCGCACCCGACGATCTCGGCCGAGCTGCTCAACCGGATCGTCCACGGGCGGGTCAGGCCGAAGCCGAACATCGAGCGGCTGGAGGGCGACCGCGTCCGCTTCGCCGACGGGACGGTCGAGCAGATCGACCGGATCGTCTACTGCACCGGCTACAACATCACCTTCCCGTTCCTCGACGACGACATCGTCCGCGTCGAGGACAACCACGTCCGGCTCTACAAGCGCGTCGTCCCGCCGGGCATCGACGGCCTCTTCTTCATCGGCCTGCTCCAGCCGCTCGGCGCGATCATGCCGCTCGCCGAGGCGCAGTCGGAGTGGGTCGCCGACCTCTTCGAGGGCAAGGCGAAGCTCCCGTCCGAGGAGCAGATGCACAAGGAGATCGCCCGCGACGAGAAGCGGCTGCGCAAGCGCTACGTGGCGTCTGCGCGCCACACCATCCAGGTCGACTTCTGGGACTACATGCGCTCGGTGGAGAAGGAGCGCAAGCGCAAGCGCGGGCGCGACGTCTCGCTGCGGGCGCTCGCCGGGCGGCGCGAGGCGCCCGCGCCCGTCGCCGCCTGACCGTCCGGCGCCGCTTCGGGCGGCCCCGCGGGCCCGCCGCGACGGCGGGCCCGCGGCGTGCCGGGCGCCGTCCTCAGGTCAAGCTCCGCCGCCGCCTGCCGACTCCCCGGGTGTGGAGCCCTGGGTCGTCACCGGCGCGGCCGTGACGGTCGCGCTCCTGCTGGCCGTGCGGCTGCTCGACCGCGAGCGGCGGCTACGGGCAGCGCTCGAGCGGGCGGCGCTGATCGACCCGCTCACCGGCCTGCTGGCCGAGGCGGGGCTGAAGCAGCGGCTCGCCGAGGAGGTCGAGCGGGCGCGCCGCCACGGCCGCTCGGTCGCGCTCGTCCTCGCCGACGTCGACGGCCTGCGCGACGTCAACGCCATGCTCGGCGCCAAGGCCGGCGACGTCGCGCTCGAGCAGGTCGGCGGCATCCTCCGCGACGCCGGCCGCCGCCTCGACGCGGTCGCGCGCCTGCGCGGCGGCGAATTCGCGCTCGTGCTGCCCGACACCGACGAGCGCGGGGCGCTCGCCGTCGCCGAGCGGCTGCGGGTGGAGATCCAGGAGGCGTTCGCCGACGGCTTCGCCCGCGTCACGCTCAGCCTCGGCGTCGCCGCCTTCCCCAAGGACGCCCGCGACGGCGGCTCGCTCCTGCGCGCCGCGGCCACCGCTCTCGCGCTCGCGAAGGCGCTCGGGCGCAACCGCGCGGTCGTCTACGACGCCGAGACGGCAGGGCGCCTCGCGCAGCTCACCGCCGGGTAGGCTC
>DATCKS010000357.1:0-1808 GCA_036562265.1 Thermodesulfobacteriota bacterium
GGCGAAGGCGCCGTCGAGGTCGTCCGGCGTCATGCGGGAGGCGGCCGAGCCGCGGCGGTAGTAGAAGACGCGGGTGCCGGCCGGGCCGCCGTACTCGCGGAAGTAGACGCCGGTCGGCGCCTCGGGGTCGGTGCGGACGAACGCGACGTCGACCCCTTCCGCCCGGGCCGTGCGGACGATCTCGAGCCCGAACTCGTCGTCGCCGACGCGGCTCACCCAGCGCGACGGGGTGCCGAGCCGCGCGAGCGCCACCGCGGTGTTGAACTCGGCGCCCCCCACGTGCTTCTCGAACGTTCGCACGTGCCGCAGGGGCCCGGCCGAGACCGGCACCATGGAAACCATCGCCTCGCCGATGGTGACGACCGGCACGGTCTCCAGCCTACGTGTGGGACGGGCCGGACGTGTCCTCGGCCTTCACGGGCGTCCGTCCCCTGAGGAAGTCGAAGTCGGCGCCCTCGTTCGCCTGGAGCACGTGCTCGAGGAAGAGGTGGCCGTAGCCGCGCGTGAAGTGGGGCGGGCGCGGCCGCCAGGCGGCTCGCCGCCGCGCCAGTTCCTCGTCGGGAACCCGCAGCGTGAGCGTGCGGGCCGGCACGTCGAGCTCGATTTCGTCGCCGTCCTTCACGAGGGCCAGGGGGCCGCCCACGGCCGATTCGGGCGCCACGTGCAGCACCACCGTCCCGTAGGAGGTGCCGCTCATCCGGGCGTCCGAGATGCGCACCATGTCGCGCACCCCCCGCTCGAGGAGTCGTCTCGGAATCGGCGCCGCCCCCCATTCGGGCATGCCGGGCGCCCCCTTGGGACCTGCGTGCTGCAACACGAGCACCGAATGCTCGTCGACGGGGAGGTTCGGGTCGTCGATCCGCCGGTGCAGGTCGGCGTGGTCGGAGAACACCACGGCCTTGCCGCGGTGGCGCAGGAGGTGCGGCGAGGCGGCCGACTGCTTGAGGATGGCGCCGTCGGGGCAGAGGTTGCCGAAGAGGACGACGAGCCCCCCTTCGGCGCCGAGCGGCTCGGCGAGCGGCCGGATGACGTCGCGGTTGTAGCAGCGCGCACCGGCGGTGTTCTCGGCGATCGTCTTGCCGTTGACGGTGAGCGCGTCGCCGTGGAGGAGCGGCAGGAGTTCGTTCACGACCGCGGGGAGGCCGCCGGCGTAGTAGAAGTCCTCCATGAGGTAGGTGCCGGACGGCTTCAGGTTCACGAGGAAGGGGGTCGTGCGCGACAGCTCGTCGAACCGCTCGAGCCTGAGCGGCAGGCCGAGCCGGCCGGCGAACGCCATGAGGTGGATGACCGCGTTGGTGCTCCCGCCGATCGCGTGGAGCACGCGGATGGCGTTGTCGAACGCCTGGGCGGTGAGGATCTCCGAGGGGCGGGGCCCGCCGGCGAGCGCCATCTCCACGGCCCGGCGGCCGGTCAGCTCGGCCAGCCGCAGTCGCCGCGAATCGGGCGCGGGGACGGCCGCGTTGCCCGGCAGCGTCATGCCGAGCGCCTCGACGACCGACGCCATGGTCGACGCGGTGCCCATGACCATGCAGTGCCCGGCCGAGCGATGCATGCAGCTCTCGGCCTCCGACAGCTCCTCGTCGGTCAGGTTCCCGGCCCGCCGCTCCGCCCAGAGGCGCCAGGCGTCGGTGCCCGAGCCGAGCCGCTCGCCCCGCCACTCCCCCCTGAGCATCGGGCCGCCCGTGAGCATGATCGACGGGATGTCGGCGGAGATCGCCCCCATCAACATGGCCGGCGTCGTCTTGTCGCAACCCGACAGGAGCACGACCGAGTCCATCGGGTAGGCCCGGATGCACTCCTCCACGTCC
>DATCKS010000360.1:0-7660 GCA_036562265.1 Thermodesulfobacteriota bacterium
CGGTGCGCGTGGGCATGGCCGCCCTCGCCGGCGTGTCCGTGCTCGTGCGCGTGGTCGTCCCCCTCGACGACCACGTCGAACTTGACGGCGGCGATGCCGCTCCGCTCGACGCGCCGCGTCTCCACGCGGTAGCCCGAGATCGGCAAGGCGGCGAGCGCCTCGCGGATCGCGTCGAGCGGCACGCCGAGGGCGACGAGCGCCCCGACCGTCATGTCGCCGGAGATCCCGGCGAAGGTGTCCAGGTAGGCGATCTTCATGGGAGGCGGTTGATCTGCGCCGCCAGGTAGCCGGCGCCGAAGCCGTTGTCGATGTTCACCACCGCCACGCCCGGCGCGCAGGCGGTGAGCATCCCGAGGAGGGCGGCGATGCCGCCGAAGGCCGCTCCGTACCCCACCGAGGTGGGGACGGCGACGACCGGCTTGTCCACGAGCCCCGCCACGACGGAGGGGAGCGCCCCCTCCATGCCGGCGACGACCACGAGGACGCGCGCCGCCTTGAGCCGGGCCTCGGCGCCCAGCAGGCGGCCCAGGCCGGCGACGCCGACGTCGTAGATCCGATCCACCCGGTGGCCGAACGCCTCCGCCGTGAGGGCCGCCTCCTCGGCCACCGGCAGGTCCGACGTGCCGGCGGCGACGACCGCCACGGTCCCCTTCGCCCGCCCGGCGTCGGGCGCCGGGTGCCTCACGCAGATCCCGAGGCGCGCCTCGGGGTGGTACCGGAAGCCCCTGATGGCGCGCCCCACGGCGCGCGCCTTGCGGCTGTCGAGGCGCGTCACGAGGACGTTGCTGCCGGCCGCGAGGATGGCGCGGGCGACCGCCACGATCTGGGCGGCCGTCTTGGGCTCCCCGAAGATCACCTCGGGGTGGCCGCGGCGCAGCGCGCGGTGGTGGTCGACGCGGGCGAACTCGAGGTCCTCGCCGTACGCGGAGACCGACGCGAGGCGATCGGCCGCCTCGCCCACCGAGACCCGGCCGCTGCGCACGTGGTCGAGGAGCCGCTCGAGGCGGGCACGGGCATGGTCGGAGGAGACCTTCGCTTTCCTCACCGTTCCTCGCATGGGCTTCCGGCCCCTGCGGCTCGCCAGGGGTCGGGCTGGAGGGTCGCCGGCGTCAGACCTTGAGGGTGGGACGGTTCCAGGCCTTGACCGTGGCGATGCCGGTGGCCAGGTCCGCCTCGACCGTGCGGCCGAACTCCCCGCCCGTCTCGTCCGCCTCGATCGGGATGCCGGCGCGCGCCAGGGCCTCCCGGACCGCCGCGACGTTGCGCTCGCCGATCGGGGCCCGCCCGATCGTCTCGATCATCGGGAACATGTTAGCGCCGCCGAAGATCTTGGCGGACAGCCGGCTCGCGTCCGCGCCGAGCCGCGCAAGCTCGCCCAGCATGAGGTCGAGGGCGAGGTCGGCGAACTTGGCCGGCTGCGTCGTCCCGCGCCTGAGGTGCGCCCCTTCGGGGAGCATCACGTGGGCGAGTCCCCCCACCGCCGCCTCGCGGCTGTAGAGGAAGACGCCGACGCAGGAGCCGAGGCCGAAGGCGAGGAGCCGGTTGGGGGCCGTGTCCACCCGGTACTCGCCCATGCCGACCCGGTGCACGGTCACCGTCTTCCCGGACGCGCCCGCGATCGGGGCGATCGGCGAGTTCGTGATCTCCCGCTTCACAGCGTCACTCCGACCGCTCGGAGGATCCGCTCGAGCGACTGCGGGTGGGGCAGGAGGAGCATCTGGCCGGTGACCGCCTCGCCCTCGACGTCGAAGGCGGTCTCCATGACGAGCGCCACGTCGCCCGCCTCGCCCTGCTCGATGAGCGCCGTGTCGACCACCGCGCCGACCATGTCGTGCGCGAAGACGGGGATCGAGGGGAGCAGGACCAGCCCCGTCAGGCGGCCGAGGGCGTTCAGGTAGGCGGAGGCGAGGATGTTGCCGACCTCCTGGAGGACCGAGTGCGCCATCGGATCGGCGAGGTCCGCGGTCTGCCCCGGGCCGACCGTGAGGACGCCGGCCATGCGCGACGCCGAGGCCGGCTCGAAGAGCAGGAGCACGTGCCCCTGCGCATCTCCGCCCATCCGGAGGGCGACCGCGGCGACCGGCGACTCGGGACCGCCGAAGCCGTCGGCCGCGTGCTTGAAGGGGGTCACCGCCACGCGCGGGATCCGGATGTCGATGCGCCGCTTGAGGAGCTGCGACAGGGCGGTGGCCGCCTGCCCGACGCCGATGTTGGACATCTCCTGCAGCGTGTCGAGATGGAGCGACGTGAGCTTCGCGATCGCCATCAGAAGAGATTCTCCGAATCGAGGAGGAAGACGGCCCGCCCGTCGCCGAGGATCGTCACCCCCGCGACGCCGTCGATCGAGGCCAGCGGCCTCGGCAGCGGCTTGATGAACGCTTCCTGCTGTCCCACGAACCGGTCCACCACGAGTCCCACGGTGCGCTGCCGCACGCGGACGACGGCCACCGACAGGAAGCGACCCCGGGTCTCCCTGGCCGGCAGCCTCAGGATCTTCCGCAGCGAGAGGAGCGGCACGCTCTCCTCGCCGTACCGGAACAGGAGCTGACGGCCGCGCTGCTCGACCTCCCCGGGGGTCAGCTCCAGCGTGCGCAGCACGCGGGTCACGGGGATCGCGAACACCTCGTCGTCGAGGCCGAGGAGCATCACCTGGACGATCGCGACGCTCGTCGGCAGGTGGAGCGAGATCCGCGTCCCCCGCCCGACGCGCGAGTCGATGTGCAGCGAGCCGCCGAGGCTCTCGACGCGGCTCTTGACCGCGTCCATGCCGACCCCCCGGCCCGACACGTCGGTCACCTTCCCGGCCGTGGAGAGGCCGGGGAGACACGCGAGGTGGAGCGCCTCGGCGTCGCTCATGACCGCGGCCTGCTCCTGGGTGATCTGCCCGCGCTCGACCGCCTTGGCCTTGAGCCGCGCCGGGTCCATGCCGCGGCCGTCGTCCTCGATCTGCACGACCGCCTTGTCCTTCTGCCGGAAGGCGCGCAGGCGGATCTGCCCGCGCCGCGGCTTGCCGGCCGCCTCGCGCTCGTCCGCCGACTCGAGGCCGTGGTCGACGGCGTTGCGCAGCACGTGCGTCAGGAGGTCCGGCAGCTCCTCGAGGAGGCTTCGGTCCAGCTCGAGGTCGGTCCCCTCCTGGACGAAGGCGACCTCCTTCCCCTGCCGCTTCGCCAGGTCGCGGACGACGCGCGGCAACGCCTCGGTGACCGCGGCGAGCGGCATCATCCGGACCGTCATGAGCTGCGCGTGGAGGCTGCGGATGAGCTTGCCGAGCGTGGAGGTGGAGTCCTTCACCGACGGCAGCTCGAGGTCGCGCGTCGCCTCCTTGAGCCGGCTCTCGACGATCAGGAGCTCGCCCGCCAGGTTCACGAAGGAGTCGAGCAGATCGGTCTGCACCTTGACCGTGCGCGGGACGCCGAGCTTCGGGCCGGCCGCCGCGGGCCGCGGCGGCGGCAGCGGCGGCACCCTGGCGCCCTGCGGCGCGAGCTCGCCGCCGGTCGTCTCGACGACGACCGAGGCGACGTCCGCGAGCGCGGCGATCGCCCGGCGCACCGCCTCCGGGCTCTCGGCCGTCTCGAGGGCCGCCTTGACGACGCCGTCGAACTCCCCCTGGCCCGCGCGCAGGTCGGCGGCCGACGGGACGCTCGCCACGACGGTCCCGAGCTCGGCGAGGCGACGGTGGACCATGAAGGCGCGGACGCGCGCGGCCTGGGCGTGCTTCTCGATCTGGACGGTGACCGAGAGGAGGGCCGACCCGGCCGGCGCGGCGGTCGCCGCCTGCGCCGGCGACGCGGCGGGCGCGCCGGCCGGCGCGGGGGCCGCGGGCGCCGGCGCGCCGGCGCCCGCGGCCCCCGCGCCGGCCGGCGCGCCCGCCGCGTCGCCGGCGCAGGCGGCGACCGCCGCGCCGGCCGGGTCGGCCCTCCTCTCGGTCACCGTCCAGATCGAGAAGCACGCCCAGGCCGCGCGCGTCCGCGCCTTCATGGTCCACCGTCGCCTCGCCGAGCTCGGGACCGTCGTGGCGAGCGTCCCGTCGGCCGCCGACCTGCGCGCGGGCCAGGGGGAGTTCGACGGCGTCGTCAAGGCGGCCCTCGAGACGGCCGAGAGCCCGGAGGCGGTGCGCCGGGCGATCGCCGCGCTCGCGGACGTCGCCTCGGTCGTCGTCGAGACGACCGGCGGCGAGCTCGCGCCGCAGGGCGCCAGGGTGCCGCCGCTGCCGCCGCCGCGGCCCGCGGCGGCCGGCCCGAAGCTCGGCGTCCCGCGCACGGTCAAGGTGCAGACCGATCTGCTCGACTCCTTCGTGAACCTGGCGGGCGAGCTCCTGATCGTCGAGAGCCGGCTCAAGGAGGCGACGCGCGACCTCGAGCTGCCGTCGGTGAAGGACTCCACCTCCACGCTCGGCAAGCTCATCCGCAGCCTCCACGCGCAGCTCATGACGGTCCGGATGATGCCGCTCGCCGCGGTCACCGAGGCGTTGCCGCGCGTCGTCCGCGACCTGGCGAAGCGGCAGGGGAAGGAGGTCGCCTTCGTCCAGGAGGGGACCGACCTCGAGCTGGACCGAAGCCTCCTCGAGGAGCTGCCGGACCTCCTGACGCACGTGCTGCGCAACGCCGTCGACCACGGCCTCGAGTCGGCGGACGAGCGCGAGGCGGCCGGCAAGCCGCGGCGCGGGCAGATCCGCCTGCGCGCCTTCCGGCAGAAGGACAAGGCGGTCGTGCAGATCGAGGACGACGGCCGCGGCATGGACCCGGCGCGGCTCAAGGCCAAGGCGGTCGAGCGCGGGCAGATCACCCAGGAGCAGGCCGCGGTCATGAGCGACGCCGAGGCGCTCCACCTCGCGTGTCTCCCCGGCCTCTCCACGGCCGGGAAGGTGACCGACGTGTCGGGCCGGGGGGTCGGCATGGACGCGGTCAAGAGCCGCGTCGAGAGCCTCGGCGGCTCGCTGCACATCGACTCGCGCGTCGGGCGGGGGACGCGGATCTCGCTCCACCTGCCGACGAGCGTCGCGATCGTCCAGGTGATGCTCCTCGGCCTCGACGACGAGGTGTTCGCGATCCCCGTGACCCGCGTGCTGCGCACGCTGGAGCTGACCCCCGGGGAGGTCGAGCAGCGCGGCCGTCAGCTCCTGTTCCGGTACGGCGAGGAGAGCGTGCCGCTCCTCTCGCTGCGGAAGATCCTGAGGCTGCCGGCCAGGGAGACCCGGGGTCGCTTCCTGTCGGTGGCCGTCGTCCGCGTGCGGCAGCGCACCGTGGGACTCGTGGTGGACCGGTTCGTGGGACAGCAGGAAGCGTTCATCAAGCCGCTGCCGAGGCCGCTGGCCTCGATCGACGGCGTCGCGGGGGTGACGATCCTCGGCGACGGGCGGGCCGTCTTCCTCCTCGATTCGGAGAATCTCTTCTGATGGCGATCGCGAAGCTCACGTCGCTCCATCTCGACACGCTGCAGGAGATGTCCAACATCGGCGTCGGGCAGGCGGCCACCGCCCTGTCGCAGCTCCTCAAGCGGCGCATCGACATCCGGATCCCGCGCGTGGCGGTGACCCCCTTCAAGCACGCGGCCGACGGCTTCGGCGGTCCCGAGTCGCCGGTCGCCGCGGTCGCCCTCCGGATGGGCGGAGATGCGCAGGGGCACGTGCTCCTGCTCTTCGAGCCGGCCTCGGCGTCGCGCATGGCCGGCGTCCTCACGGTCGGCCCGGGGCAGACCGCGGACCTCGCCGATCCGATGGCGCACTCGGTCCTCCAGGAGGTCGGCAACATCCTCGCCTCCGCCTACCTGAACGCCCTCGGCCGCCTGACGGGGCTGGTCCTGCTCCCCTCGATCCCCGTCTTCGCGCACGACATGGTCGGCGCGGTGGTCGACACGGCGCTCATCGAGCAGGGCGAGGCGGGCGACGTGGCGCTCGTCATGGAGACCGCCTTCGACGTCGAGGGCGAGGCGGTCACCGGCCAGATGCTCCTCCTGCCCCACCCGCAGTCGCTCGAGCGGATCCTCCGAGCGGTCGGAGTGACGCTGTGAAGCGGGAGATCACGAACTCGCCGATCGCCCCGATCGCGGGCGCGTCCGGGAAGACGGTGACCGTGCACCGGGTCGGCATGGGCGAGTACCGGGTGGACACGGCCCCCAACCGGCTCCTCGCCTTCGGCCTCGGCTCCTGCGTCGGCGTCTTCCTCTACAGCCGCGAGGCGGCGGTGGGGGGACTCGCCCACGTGATGCTCCCCGAAGGGGCGCACCTCAGGCGCGGGACGACGCAGCCGGCCAAGTTCGCCGACCTCGCCCTCGACCTCATGCTGGGCGAGCTTGCGCGGCTCGGCGCGGACGCGAGCCGGCTGTCCGCCAAGATCTTCGGCGGCGCTAACATGTTCCCGATGATCGAGACGATCGGGCGGGCCCCGATCGGCGAGCGCAACGTCGCGGCGGTCCGGGAGGCCCTGGCGCGCGCCGGCATCCCGATCGAGGCGGACGAGACGGGCGGGGAGTTCGGCCGCACGGTCGAGGCGGACCTGGCCACCGGCATCGCCACGGTCAAGGCCTGGAACCGTCCCACCCTCAAGGTCTGACGCCGGCGACCCTCCAGCCCGACCCCTGGCGAGCCGCAGGGGCCGGAAGCCCATGCGAGGAACGGTGAGGAAAGCGAAGGTCTCCTCCGACCATGCCCGTGCCCGCCTCGAGCGGCTCCTCGACCACGTGCGCAGCGGCCGGGTCTCGGTGGGCGAGGCGGCCGATCGCCTCGCGTCGGTCTCCGCGTACGGCGAGGACCTCGAGTTCGCCCGCGTCGACCACCACCGCGCGCTGCGCCGCGGCCACCCCGAGGTGATCTTCGGGGAGCCCAAGACGGCCGCCCAGATCGTGGCGGTCGCCCGCGCCATCCTCGCGGCCGGCAGCAACGTCCTCGTGACGCGCCTCGACAGCCGCAAGGCGCGCGCCGTGGGGCGCGCCATCAGGGGCTTCCGGTACCACCCCGAGGCGCGCCTCGGGATCTGCGTGAGGCACCCGGCGCCCGACGCCGGGCGGGCGAAGGGGACCGTGGCGGTCGTCGCCGCCGGCACGTCGGACCTGCCGGTGGCCGAGGAGGCGGCCCTCACGGCGGAGGCGTTCGGCCACCGGGTGGATCGGATCTACGACGTCGGCGTCGCCGGCCTGGGCCGCCTGCTGGGCGCCGAGGCCCGGCTCAAGGCGGCGCGCGTCCTCGTGGTCGTCGCCGGCATGGAGGGGGCGCTCCCCTCCGTCGTGGCGGGGCTCGTGGACAAGCCGGTCGTCGCCGTCCCCACCTCGGTGGGGTACGGAGCGGCCTTCGGCGGCATCGCCGCCCTCCTCGGGATGCTCACCGCCTGCGCGCCGGGCGTGGCGGTGGTGAACATCGACAACGGCTTCGGCGCCGGCTACCTGGCGGCGCAGATCAACCGCCTCCCATGAAGATCGCCTACCTGGACACCTTCGCCGGGATCTCCGGCGACATGACGGTCGGGGCGCTCGTCGCCCTCGGCGTGCCGCTCGACGCGATCCGCGAGGCGCTCGCCGCCTTGCCGATCTCGGGCTACCGCGTGGAGACGCGGCGCGTCGAGCGGAGCGGCATCGCCGCCGTCAAGTTCGACGTGGTCGTCGAGGGGGACGACCACGCGCACGAGCACGGACACGCCGGCGAGGGCGGCCATGCCCACGCGCACCG
>DATCKS010000324.1:0-5777 GCA_036562265.1 Thermodesulfobacteriota bacterium
ACGGCCGACGACGGTCAAGACGCGCATCGTCGCCCACGAGCAGCACGTGGTTCGCTTCGACCGGGAGTCGAGGGCGCCCCTGCCGGCCGACGTCGAGGCGCGGCTCGCCGGCCGGCTCGACCGCGTCCTGGCGGACGCGGACGTGGTGCTGGTGTCGGACTACGCCAAGGGGGTCGTCACCCCGTCCCTCTTCGCCGTGCTCGCGGGCGCGGCGCGGGCGGCGGGGGTCCCGCTCCTGGTCGACCCGAAGGCGCCGGGCTTCGCCTTCTACCGCGGGGTGCGACTGATGACCCCCAACAAGAAGGAGGCGTTCGAGGCGGTGGACGCCGCCACGGCCGCGACCGGCGACCTCGACCGGGTAGCGGCCGCGATGCGCGCCCGCTACGAGGTCGAGGCGGTGCTCGTCACGCGGGGCCCGGAGGGGATGAGCCTCTACGACGGCGACCGGCCCCGGGTCGACATCCGCGCCACCGCGCGGCAGGTGTACGACGTGACCGGCGCCGGCGATACCGTCGCGGCGACCATCGCGCTGGCCCTCGGTGCCGGCGTGCCGCTCGCCGACGCGGCGCGGCTCGCCAACGCGGCCGCCGGCGTCGTGGTCGGCCGGCTCGGCACGGCCGCGGTGACGCCGGCGGAGCTGGCGGCGGCCCTCGCCGAGAGGGCGTAGCGGTCGGGTCGGCGATCGACGGGCCGGACGGGTGCGACCGGCCTGCCGGCGTTTGGCGGCTCGGACGTCCGGCCGGTGCGGTACCGTGGGACGATCATGGCGTTGCGGAGCATGACGGGCTTCGGGCGGGGAGAGGCGGCGGCGCCGGGCGGCCGGGTGGTGGTCGAGGCGCGGTCGGTGAACCACCGGTTCTGCGAGGTGGGGCTCAGGCTCCCGCCCCGCTACGGGCCGATGGAGGCCCGGCTCCGCAAGCTCGTCGCCGAGCGGGTGGCGCGCGGCCGGGTCGACCTCACCGTGACGGTCCAGGGCAACGGCGGAAGCCTCCGCGCGCCGGCGATCGACTGGGAGGTGGCCGAGGGGCTCAAGGCGCGCCTCGCGGAGCTGAAGGCCCGGCTCGGCCTGCCGGGCGAGGTCGACCTGGCGCTCCTCGCGGCGCAACGGGGGGTCTTCGCGGCCGAGGAGCCGCTCCCGGACCTGGCATGGGAGACGCTCGCGGAGGCGGCCGGCGCCGCCCTCGACGCCCTCTCGGCCATGCGGGCGGAGGAGGGGCTCGCCCTGACGGCCGACTTCCGGAGCCGGCTCGACCGGATGCGCGCGCTCGTGGAGGAGCTGGCGGCGCGGGCGCCGAGCGTGCCGGCCGAGTACCGGGAGCGGCTGGCCACCCGCGTGCGGGCCCTCCTGGGAGACGGCGGTTCGGGCCAGGCGGCCCCGGTTCTGGACCCCGGGCGGCTCGAGCTCGAGGTCGCCCTCCTGGCCGATCGGGCCGACGTGACCGAGGAGATCACGCGGCTGCGCAGCCACCTCGGCCAGATCGGGCAGCTCCTCGACGCCGACGAGCCGGTGGGACGCCGGCTCGAGTTCCTCCTCCAGGAGGTCCACCGGGAAGTGAACACGATCGGCTCGAAGTCGACGGACATGGCGATCACGCAGGCCGTCCTGTCGCTCAAGGCCGAGCTCGAGCGCCTGCGCGAGCAGGTCGCCAACGTCGAGTGATGGCCGGCCGGGACGGCGAGCCATGACCGGCCGGGCAGGGGCGCCCTTTGGCTCCGGGGGCGTAGACCGATCGCTCGAGCCTCGCAGCTCGGGGCTCCTCTTCGTCCTGTCGGCCCCCTCCGGGGCGGGCAAGACCACGATCTGCAAGGCAATCCTTGATTTTTTCCCGGATGTTCGGCAGAGTGTGTCGCACACGACCCGGTCCCCGCGAGCCGGGGAGCAGGACGGCGTCGACTACCACTTCGTCTCCCCGGAGCGCTTCCAGGAGATGATCGACGCCGGGGCCTTCGTGGAGTGGGCCGAGGTCTACGGCAACCGGTACGGCACCTCCTGGGCGAGCCTGGAGGGCCTTCGGGCCCAGGGGTTCGACGTGATCCTCGACGTCGACACCCAGGGGGCTTCCAGCATCCGGCGGCGGTTCCCGAGCGCCATCTCCGTCTTCGTGCTCCCACCGTCGCTCGACGCCCTGGCCGAGCGCTTGCGGGGACGCGGCACCGAGCAGGGTCACGTGCTCGAGCATCGGCTCGCCAAGGCCCGGTCGGTCATCCCCGAGGCCGCGTCGTTCGACTACATCATCGTCAACGACGACGTCTCGAGAGCCGTCACGGAGCTTCGCGCCATCATCCAGGCCGAGCGCGCACGGACCCGTGTCCGGCTACCGCAGGTCATGCACCGGTACCCCGTGGCCTGGCACACGGGGAGCCGGGACAGGAAGGAGTAACCGATGGCTCGCATCACCGTCGAAGACTGCCTCGAGAAGGTCGAGAACCGCTTCGCGCTCGTGCTTCTGGCCGCTCGCCGCACGAAGCAGCTCCTCAAGGGGGCGCAGCCGTTGATCGACAAGACCGACAACAAGGCGATCGTGACGGCGCTTCGCGAGATCGCCGCCGGCAAGGTCGCCTACCAGGACCCGCTGGCGTACCAGAACCCGCCGAAGGCCGTTCGCGAGGGGTGAGGCGCCGCCCGGGCGCCCGGCCCCTCGCGCCGGACCCCGGGAGCAGGACCGCGGCATGATCCGCCTCAACGACATCCTCGACAAGGTCACGGCCTACAACCCCAAGGCCGACCTCGACGTCATCAACAAGGCCTACGTTTTCTCCGCGAAGGTCCACCAGGGACAGATCCGCCGCTCGGGCGAGCCGTACCTCTCGCACCCGCTCGAGGTCACGGCGATTCTCTGCGACCTCAAGCTCGACGTCCCCTCCATCGCGACGGGGCTCCTGCACGACACGGTCGAGGACACCTACGCCACGCTCGACCAGGTGCGCGACCTCTTCGGCGACGAGATCGCCGAGCTGGTCGACGGCGTGACGAAGATCAGCAAGATCAGCTTCCAGACGGCCGAGGAGCAGCAGGCCGAGAACTTCCGGAAGATGCTCCTCGCGATGGCGAAGGACATCCGCGTCATCCTCGTGAAGCTGGCCGACCGGCTCCACAACATGCGCACGCTCGACTACATGCCGGCCGCCAAGCAGGCGCGGATCGCGCAGGAGACGCTCGACATCTACGCCCCGCTCGCCAACCGGCTCGGCATCGCCTGGGTGAAGAGCGAGCTCGAGGACCTCTCGCTCCGGTACCTCAAGCCGGACATCTACTACGAGCTGGTCACGAAGGTCGCCAAGACCAAGCGCGAGCGGCGCCGCTACATCGACGAGGTGAAGGGGATCATCTCCGACAAGCTGGCCGAGTTCGGCATCGTCGCCGAGGTGACGGGGCGGCCGAAGCACTTCTTCTCGATCTACGAGAAGATGCGCCAGCAGAACCTCGACTTCGAGCAGATCTACGACCTCGTCGCCTTCCGGTGCATCGTCGGCTCGGTCAAGGAGTGCTACGAGGCCCTCGGCATCATCCACGCCCTCTGGAAGCCGGTCCCCGGGCGCTTCAAGGACTACATCGCGATGCCGAAGGCGAACGGCTACCAGTCGCTCCACACGACGGTCATCGGCCCCTACGGCGAGCGGGTCGAGGTGCAGATCCGCACCGAGGAGATGCACCGGGTTGCCGAGGAGGGGATCGCCGCGCACTGGCGCTACAAGGAGGGCAAGGTCGACGGGCTGTCGAAGACCGACCAGCAGTTCGCCTGGCTGCGCCAGCTCCTCGAGTACCAGCAGGAGGTGCGCGATCCCAAGGAGTTCCTCGACACCGTCAAGCTGGACCTCTTCTCGGACGAGGTCTACGTCTTCACCCCCAAGGGGGACGTGAAGGCGTTCCCCCGCGGGGCGACGCCGATCGACTTCGCCTTCGCCGTGCACACCGACGTGGGGCTGCACACCGTCGGCGCCCGCGTCTCGGGGCGGCTCGTGCCGCTCAAGTACGAGCTGCAGAACGGCGACATCGTCGAGATCATCACCTCGAGCCAGGGGCACCCGTCCGCCGACTGGCTCAAGCTCGTGAAGACCTCGCGCGCCCGCTCCAAGATCCGGCAGTGGATCAAGGTGGAGCAGCGCGACCGCTCCATCCTGCTCGGCCGCGAGCTGCTCGAGAAGGAGTTCAAGAAGTACGACGCCGACTTCGGCAAGCTCTCGAAGGGCAAGGAGATGGACGCCGCGCTCGAGGCGCTCGGCATGCCGGACCTCGACGCGCTCCTGGCCGCGGTCGGCTACGGGCGGATCTCGCCCTACCAGGTGGCGAGCAAGCTCCTGCCGCCGGAGGTCGTGCGGGAGCCGAAGGGGCCGGGGATCCTCGCCAAGGCGCTCAGGCGGCCGTCGCGCCGCGTGAGGAGCGCGATCCGGATCAAGGACGTCGAGGACGTGCTGGTCCGCTTCGGCAAGTGCTGCAACCCGGTGCCGGGGGACCCGATCATCGGCTACATCTCTCGCGGTCGGGGCGTGTCGGTGCACCTGACCTCGTGCGCGACGACGCTCGGGTGGGATCCGGAGCGGCGCATCGAGGTCCAGTGGGACCACGAACTCAAGGAGGCGCGCCCCGTCAAGATCCAGGTCGTCGGCACCGACAAGAAGGGCCTCCTCGCCGAGGAGAGTGCCGCCATCAGCGCGAGCGAGGCCACGATCTCGAGCGCGCAGATCACGACCACGCCCGACCGCAAGGCGATCAACACGTTCGAGATCCTCGTGAGCGATCTCGACCACCTGCGGACGGTGATCAAGGCCCTCGAGCGGGTCAAGGGCGTGATCAAGGTCGAACGGGTGACCGCGTAGGAACCACCTTCGGGGGGAGGAGGGGGGCCGGGCGCCGCCCGGCCGACCGATGGACGGCGCTACGCCTTCTGGACGAACCCGGACCGGATGCAGCGGGTGCAGGCGTTGATGCGCCGCACCGTGCCGGCGACGACCGACTTCACGCGCTGGATGTTCGGCCGCCAGAGCCGCTTGGTGGCGTTGTTGGCGTGGCTACGGGAGATGCCGACGCGCGGGCGCTTGCCGCAGACGGCGCAGACCTGGGACACGACAGACCTCCGGATGCCTGGGGAGCAGTGGACGACACCGAGCAGACCTGTATAGCACCCGGACGCCTCCGGCGCAACGCCCCCCGGTTCCTCGCCGGCGGGCTCCTCGCGGCGGTGGTCCTGTCGGGCGCGCTCCTCGCCCTCTACGGCGACTTCGTGGCCGCCTTCGACCGGCCGGCGGCCGAAGCGCCGCCGCGGGTCGACCTCATCGTCGTCCTCTCCGGCGGGGCCGGCCGTCTCGACGAGGGCCTGCGGCTCCTCGAGGCGGGGCGCGCGCCGCTCCTCTTCCTCGTGGGGTTCCAGTCGAGGGCCGTCGCGAGCCGGCTCGCCGCCGATCCGGTCGCGTCCAGCCTCGCCAGGGCCGGGCGAATCCTCGTCGAGCCCCGTTCGGGGAGCACGCTCGAGGACGCCGAGCGGACGCGGGTCGCCGTTGCGCGACACCAGGCGCGCGCGATCCTCCTGATCACGTCCGTGTACCACATGCAGCGCGCGGAGATGACCTTCCGGAAGATCCTGCCGCCGTCGGTCTCGGTGTACGGCCGGCCCGTCCGCTCGGCGGCGTTCCTTGGGGACGGCTGGCGCGAGGACGAGCCGAGCCGGCGCCTCGTCGTCGGCGAGTTTCTCAAGTACCTCTTCTATCGGGTCCGCCTCTCGCTCTACGAGCCTGCCGAGTCGTAGCCGAATGCCCCGGCGCTCCGGCCTTCGGCCGGG
>DATCKS010000386.1:0-2541 GCA_036562265.1 Thermodesulfobacteriota bacterium
GTTCCGGCGCAACCGGGTCCACATCGCCGTGGTCGTCGACGAGTACGGCTCGACCGCCGGCATCGTGACGATCGAGGACCTGATCGAGGAGATCGTCGGCGAGATCAAGGACGAGTACGACACGGCCGAGGAGGACCCGATCAAGCGCCTCGAGGACGGCAGCCTCTCGGTCGACCCGCGGGTGAATCTCTCGGACCTCGAGGACGCCCTCGACGGACGGATGCCGGCCGAGATCCCGACCGAGGAGTTCGACACGGTGGGGGGCCTCATCTTCCACCTCGCGGGCCGGATCCCGCGCGCCGGCGACTCGCTACGGGTCGGGCCCTACCTCTTCACGGTGGAGCGCGCCACGGAGCGGCGTCTCGGGCGCGTGCGCGTCCGGACGGTCGGGGCCGACGACGGGGCGGCGGCCGGGGAGGCCGACGCCGGGTCGCGCGACGACCAGGCCGCCTCCGCCGAGGCGGTCGGGGTGCCGCCCGGCGAGCCGGTGCCGCCCGTGCCGATCCCGACCGACGAGGGGGTCGAGCGCGCCGCGCGTCGCGGCTCGCGAGCGGGCCGGGTGTGACGTCACGGCTCCGGGCGGTCCCACCGGGGGCGGTGGCGTCCGGATTGCTCCTCACCGCGGCCCTCCCGGACTGGAACCTCTGGCCGCTCGCCTTCGTGGCGCTCGTGCCGTTGCTCACGGCGCTCGAAGGCCGGGGGCCCGCGGAGGCGGCCCGCGTCGGCCTGGTCGCCGGGCTCGTCCACGCCGCCACGACCGTCTACTGGGTCACCTACACCCTGAGGGTCTACGGCGACCTCCCGTGGGTCGTCGCGGCGGCGGTGATGCTCCTGCTCGCGAGTTACCTGGCGGCCTATCCCGCGGTGTGGGCCGCCGGGCTGGCCTACGCGGGCAGGGGGAAGGCCCCGCTGCCGGTCGCGGCGCTCGCGCTCGCCGTCCCGCTCTGGGTGGGGCTCGAGTGGCTGCGCAGCTGGCTCCTCACCGGGTTTCCCTGGATGCTCCTCGGCTACTCGCAGTACCGGCAGCTCGCGCTGATCCAGGTCGCGGACCTCGGCGGGGTGTACGTGGTGTCGGCGCTCCTCGTCGCGGCGAACGTGGCCCTCTACGGGCTCGCGCGCGCGAGAGCCCAGGGCGCGTGGCGACGGCCGGCCGCGCTCGCGGCCGGGGCGGCGCTGGCGCTCGGCGCGAGCCTCGCGTACGGCGCCGCGCGGCTGGCCGCCCTCGAGTCGGCGGGGCCACAGGCGGCGCGGACGGTCGAGGTCGGCATCGTCCAGGGGAACGTGCCGCAGGACCGCAAGTGGGACCCGGCGTTCCAGGCGGAGACGGTCGAGACCTACCGCAGCCTCACCGTGGACGTGGCCGGGCGGGGCGCGCGCCTCGTCGTCTGGCCGGAGACGGCGGTCCCGGCGTTCTTCCAGCGCGATCCCCGGATCAGGCCGGCGGTGCTCGACACCGCCAGGCGCGCCGGCGTCGACCTGGTCTTCGGGGCGCCGTCGGCCGAGATGCGCCCCCCGAGGACGCCCGAGGGCGAGCCGCGCGTCGTGCTCTTCAACTCGGCCTACGTCGTCGGGGCCGAGGGGCGGGTGAAGGGGCGCTACGACAAGCAGCACCTGGTCCCCTTCGGGGAGTACGTGCCGCTCTCCGGGCTCCTCTTCTTCGTCAACAAGCTGGCCCAGGGGATCGGCGACTTCGAGGCGGGGCGGGGCATGCCGCCCATCGAGGCGGCGGGGGCGCGCCTCGGGATCCTGATCTGCTACGAGGCGATCTTCCCCGACCTCGCCAGGCGCATGGTGGCCGACGGCGCCCAGGTGCTCGTCAACATCACCAACGACGCCTGGTTCGGGCGGACCGCCGCTCCCGAGCAGCACCTCGCCCAGGCGGTCTTCAGGGCGGTCGAGCTCAAGCGCCCGCTCGTGCGCGCCGCCAACACCGGTATCTCGGCCATCGTCGCCCCGTCCGGCCGGATCGACGCCGTCCTGGGGCTCTTTACCCGGGGCGCCCTGACTGGTAGTATCGCCGTCCCGCAGCCGGATGCCGGCGCCTCGACGCTGTACACGCGCACCGGCGACCGCTTCGCCCAGCTCTGCACCCTCGCGGCCGGGGTCGCGCTCTTCCTGACCGCGCGCCGCCGCCGAGGCGAGCGGCCGTCGCCGGCGCCGGGCGAAGCCCGGCGATGAGCTGTTGTGAAGGAGATTGGTTCGCATGCTTCCGGAA
Source organism: Thermodesulfobacteriota bacterium (assembly GCA_036562265.1). Lineage (GTDB taxonomy): Bacteria > DASVDK01 > DASVDK01 > DASVDK01 > DASVDK01 > DASVDK01. Next base: position 2,216 of record DATCKS010000386.1, read on the forward strand.
GCCCGACAGGCGCTCGACGCAGTCACGGCGCGGCTCGGCCGCCTCAGGGGGTATCTTTGACCTGGAGGGCAAGCGAGCGCGCATCGAGGCGCTCGACCGCCTCATCAACGCCCCCACGTTCTGGGACGACCGCGAGGCGGCCGAGAAGGTGCTGCGGGAGCGGAGCGCGGCCCAGGCCGACATCGAGGCCTACGAGCGCCTCGAGCGCGAGCGCGCCGAGGTCGAGGGGCTGCTCGAGATGGCCGAGGAGGAGGGGGACGAGGCGGTCGCCAGGGACCTGACCGGCACCCTGGCCAGGCTCGACGAGCAGGTCCGCGAGCTTGAGG
>DATCKS010000392.1:0-3439 GCA_036562265.1 Thermodesulfobacteriota bacterium
ATGCGGCCCCGCCCCGTCGTCGCGCAGGAGCACCCGCAGGTTCCCGGCCCGGTCCGCCACGGCGGCCGAGACGCGGTGGCCCCCCTTCGAGCAGGCGGCCACCGCGGCGGCGGCCGCCTCCTGGGCAATCGCCATCGGCAGCACCCGCTCGGTCGGCAGACGGGCCGGCGCCGGCTCCGGCGCGGCGGCCCCCGCCGCCATCTCGGCGGCGAGCCCGCCGGCCGGGGGGCGCTGCGCCCACGCGGGCAACGCCAGCGCGACCGCGCAGGCGGCGGCGAGCGCCGCCCGGGCGAGCGGCGAAAGGCGCACGGCTAGCGTCTCGCCGCGGCCGAGCGGGGCCTGGCCGCCGCGGCCTTCGGGCGCGCCGCCTTGCGGCCGGCTCCGGCGCGGCTCGCGGCACGCGCGGCCTCGGCGCGGATGGCGGCGTGGGCGGCCGCCACGCGCGCGACCGGCACCCGGTAGGGCGAGGCGCTCACGTACGTGAGGCCGACCTCGTGGCAGAACGCGACCGACTGCGGGTCGCCGCCGTGCTCGCCGCAGATGCCGAGCTTGATGTCGGGCCGCGTGCGCCGGCCCTTCTCGACGCCCAGGCGGATCAGCGCTCCGACGCCGTCGCGGTCGAGCGTCTGGAACGGGTCGAAGGGGATCAGCTTCTTCTCCACGTAGGTCGGCAGGAACCGCCCGGCGTCGTCGCGGGAGAGGCCGAGCGCGGTCTGCGTGAGGTCGTTCGTGCCGAAGGAGAAGAACTCCGCCTCGGCGGCGATCTCGTCGGCCACGACGCAGGCGCGCGGCAGCTCGACCATGGTGCCGACGGTGTACTTGACCCGGGTGCCGGCCCTGGCCATCACCTCCTCGGCCACGCGCACCACGATGCCCTTGAGGTAGCGCATCTCCTCCGCGTTGAAGACGAGCGGCATCATCAGCTCGGGGATCGGCTTCTTGCGGTTGCGCGCCACCTCGCAGGCCGCCTCCATGATCGCCTGCACCTGCATCTCCATGATCTCCGGGTAGGAGACGGCGAGGCGGCAGCCGCGCCAGCCGAGCATGGGGTTCGCCTCCTCGAGGCCGCGGACGCGCGCGCGGAGCTGGTCGGCGGCCATCCCGAGCTTGCGCGCGAGGAGGTCGATCTCCCGGTCGGTGCGCGGCAGGAACTCGTGGAGCGGCGGATCGAGGAAGCGGATCGTGACCGGCAGCCCGTCCATCTCGGTGAAGATGCCGATGAAGTCCTGTCGCTGCATCGGCAGGAGCTTGGCGAGCGCCTTGCGTCGGCCTTCGGCGTCCGGGGCGACGATCATCTCGCGGACCGCGTCGATGCGGTCCCCCTCGAAGAACATGTGCTCGGTGCGGACGAGCCCGATCCCCTCGGCCCCGAACTGCCGCGCCACGCGGGCGTCGGCCGGCGTGTCGGCGTTGGCCCGGACGCCGAGCGTGCGGTGCTTGTCGACCCAGCGCATGAACGTCTGGATCTCGGGCTGCTGCCAGTCCGGCTTGACCAGCGGCACCTGGCCGAGCATGACCTCGCCGGTGGTGCCGTTGAGCGTGATCCACTCGCCCCGCCTGATGACCGTGTCGCCGATCGACAGCGTCCCGCGCTCGACGTCGATGCGGCACTCGCCCGCCCCGACGACGCAGGGACGGCCCATCCCCCGGCCGACGACGGCCGCGTGCGAGGTCATCCCCCCGCGCGCGGTCAGGATCCCCTGGGCGGCGTGCATCCCGTGGATGTCCTCGGGCGAGGTCTCGTGGCGCACGAGGATGACCTTCTCCCCCTGCCCCGCCTGCGCCTCGGCCTCGTTGGCCGTGAACACCACCTTGCCGACCGCGGCCCCCGGCGAGGCCGGTAGCCCCTTCGTCAGCACCCGCCTCGGGGCCTGCGGGTCGACCATCGGGTGGAGGAGCTGGTCGATCTGGTTCGGCTCGACGCGCAGCACGGCCGTCCGCTCGTCGATGATCCGCTCCTTGACCATGTCGACCGCGATCCGCAAGGCCGCCTGCGCGGTGCGCTTGCCGGTGCGCGTCTGGAGCATCCAGAGGCGACCCTGCTGGATGGTGAACTCGATGTCCTGGACGTCTCGGTAGTGGCGCTCGAGCTTCTGCGCGATCTGCACGAGCTGCCGGTACGCGCCCGGCATCACCTCCTTGAGGCGCTCGACCGGCTGCGGCGTCCGGATGCCGGCGACCACGTCCTCGCCCTGGGCGTTGACCAGGAACTCCCCGTAGAACTCCTTCGCGCCGGTCGACGGGTTGCGGGTGAAGGCGACCCCGGTCGCGCAGTCGTCGCCGAGGTTGCCGAAGACCATGGCCTGCACGTTGACCGCGGTCCCCCAGTCGCCCGGGATCCCGTTGAGCTTCCGGTAGGTCACCGCCCGCGGCGTCTCCCAGCTCTTGAAGACGGCCACGATGGCGCCCTCGAGCTGGCGGTGCACGTCCTGCGGGAAGGGGTCGCCGGTCGCCTGCTTCACCTTGAGCTTGAGCCGCTCGACCAGCAGCTTGAGGTCGTCGGCGTCGAGGTCGGTGTCGTACTCGACCCCCTTCTCCCGCTTCATCTCCTCGAGCGGCCGCTCGAGCGCCTCGCGCGGGATCCCCTTGACGACGTCGCCGTACATCTGGATGAAGCGCCGGTAGGAGTCGTAGGCGAAGCGGGGGTTCCTGGTACGCCTGGCGAGCCCCTCGACCGTCTCGTCGTTGAGGCCGAGGTTGAGGATCGTGTCCATCATCCCCGGCATGGAGACGCGCGCGCCGGACCGGACCGAGACGAGGAGCGGGCTTGCGGGATCGCCGAAGCCCATCTTCATCGCCGCCTCGAGGCGCGCGAGGGCGCGCCCCACCTCGCCTCCCGCCTTGCGCCCCGGCTTGTCGGGCAGCACGTACAGGCCGGGCGGCAGCTTCCTGCCGCCCTTGTAGAACTCGGTGCAGACCTCGGTCGAGATCGTGAAGCCGGGCGGCACCGGGATGCCGAGGTTGGTCATCTCGGCGAGGCCGGCCCCCTTCCCGCCGAGGAGCTCCTTCTGGTCGCCTCGGCCCTCGGCCTTGCCTCCGCCGAAGAAGTAGACCCGCTTGGACGCCATCGTCACCTCCGTATGCCGAGGCTGCGCCGCGGCGCGTGCGCCGCCGCCACCGCGCTCCGGCCTTCGGCCGGGCCCCGCTCCACGGGGCGCCCCACCGCTCGGGTGCCTGCGGCGCTCCGGCCCCTGGGCCGCGCCGCTCCGGCCTTCGGCCGGCCCCCCCGCGTCGCGGGGGCGCATTCCCGCTACGTGTCCGTGATCCGTTCGCGAACGTACGCCTCGACCCGCTCGATCGGGATGCGCTCCTGGCGCATGGTGTCGCGATCGCGCACGGTCACCTGCCGGTCCTCGAGGCTCTGGACGTCGACCGTCACGCAGAAGAGCGTCCCCACCTCGTCCTGGCGCCGGTAGAGGCGGCCGATGGAGGCGGTGTC
>DATCKS010000393.1:0-3918 GCA_036562265.1 Thermodesulfobacteriota bacterium
GACCTCGCCCGTCTCGAAGCGGCGATGCGGGCGGTGCCGGGCGTCATCTCGGTGCACGACCTCCACGTCTGGACGATCACGAGCGGCTTCGTCGCCATGAGCGCGCACGTCGAGGCGTCGGGCCGCCGCAGCCACGAGGTCCTCCACGACGTCCTGACCGTCTTGCGTCGCGACTTCCACATCGAGCACGCGACGCTCCAGGTGGAGCAACCCGGTCACGCCGACGACGGCGCCTGCTGCACCATGGACCCCCGCTGCCTCGTGGTCGGCAGCGAGCCCCCCGAACCGCGACGCCGCTAGAGCGGCCTGACGCTCAGAACGCCCAGGCCAGGAAGTAGAGCACGGCCGTCACCGTGGCCGCGCTGACCGCGGTGGTGACCACGGTGATGCTCGCGACCAGGTCGGGCCGGGCGCCGTACTGGAGCGCGAGGAGCACCATGATGGCCGCGGTCGGCATGGCGTGCTGGAGCACCAGGACCCTGGCGAGAAGGCCGGTGAGCCCCAGCGGGTAGGTCAGGGCGACCGCGAGCATCGGGCCGAGGACCATGCGGATCGCCGCGCCGACGACGATCGGCTTCACGTTCCCCTCCACCCGCGTCCGGGCGATCTGCGCCCCGAGCAGGAGAAGGATCACCGGCACCCCCGCGTCGCCGACGAGCCGGACGGCCCTCAGGAGGCCGCCCGGAAGCGGCAGGCCGACCAGCCGGACGGCCATGGCGAGGAGGCCCGCCACCACCGGCGGGTTCGACAGCGCGATCACGATCCCTCGTCGCCAGCTCTCCCGCCCCAGCGTCGCGAACCAGATGCCGATCGGGTACATGAGGACCAGGTGGATGGCGAGGACCGAGATGCCGAGGAGGTAGCCCTCCCGCCCGTAGGCGAAGAGGATGATCGGCAGCCCGTAGTTGCCGCTGTTGGTGAAGACCGTCGCGAGGAGCAGCGGGCTTGCGAGCGCCGCGAGGCCGGTCAGGCGGGCGACCAGCAGCGTGAGGAGCGCGGCCGCCGCGATGTAGAGGAGCACGTAGCCGAGGGCACGCGTCATCGCGGCGGCCGGCACCTCGGCCGTCGCCAGGTAGCCGAAGATCAGGGCCGGCGAGAGGACGACGAGCGTGAACCGGGAGAGGGGCTCGAGATCGGTCGCCGTGAAGCGGCCGAACGCGTACCCCGCTCCCAGGATGGCGAGCGTCGGGAGGACGACGTCGACGAAGAGCACGCCGGCCGCTTGACGCCGGCTAGTTCGGGTTGATGATCATGGGGAGCCCGGACTTGTCGCCGAGCACGACGAACTTCGCGTTCTGGCTCCTCGCCAGCTCCTGCACCGCCTCGATCGCGCGCCACTGCAGGAGCCGCTGGTCGATCCCCTTGCTCACCACCTGCTGGAACTCCGCGATGCCCTGCGCCTCGATCTTCTTCCGTTCGGCCTCCTGCTGCTCCTTGAGGAGGACGAAGCGCATCCGCTCGGCTTCCTGCTCGGCCGCCGCCTTGGCCTCGATCGCCTGGCGCACCTGCTCGGGCAGCCGCACGTCGCGCAGCAGCACCGCCTCGAGTCTCACGCCGCGCGCGGCGAGCTTCGGCTCGAGTTCCTTCGCGATCTCCTGCTCGATCAGCGCCCGGTCGACCGTGTAGAGGGCGCGCGCCTCGTAGCGGGCCGTCACGCCCCGCAGCTCCGAGCGGATCTGCGGCTCCACGACGCGCTGGACGTAGTTCGGCCCGATGTTCTTGTAGACGGACGGGGCGTCCTCGAGCCTGAAGAGGACCGAGATGTCGGCGCCGACCGAGAGCCCTTCCTTCGACGGCACCACGGCCGCCTCCTTCACCTCGTTGGTCCGCACGTCCATCCGGATGACCCGGGCGAGCGGGTTCACGAGGTGGAGCCCCGGCTCGAGGGCCCGGTCGGAGACCTTCCCGAAGAGGCTCACCACGCCGACGTAGCCGGCCGGGATCTGGACGACCGCCGTCGAGAAGACGACGGCGAGGAGGACGGCGATGGCGGCCGGCACGGCCCACCGGGGCAGGCCCATGCGGCCGGTTCGCCGGGTGAACTCACGTGGATCGAACGTGTCGCGCATGAGACGGCTCCTCCCCTCCTGCATGATGCACCAAGCGTGCGAACGGGCGAATCGACGGGGCCAGGACGAGGCGGGTGCGGACGGGGGCGGGCGAGCCGCCGGACGGCAGGTCAGTCCTCCTCTCGCGCCTCGCCGAGGCGGATGGGTTCGAGCTTCACCTGGTCGCGCTTCACCGCGCGGAGCTGGGCGGGCATGGCGATGGTGCGCCCGCAGGCGTCGCACCGGGTCGCCCGGCTCTCGACCATCTTGCCGCAGATGGGGCACGGTCGATGGCCGGACTGGCCTCCGAAGAGCTTGCCGAACATGAGGCCCCTCCCGCTCCCAGGCCGGGCCATCCTGCCCTGATCGCCCGGGCGCTGTCAAGCCGATCCGGTGTCGGGCGGGCCGCCACGGCCCGTTCGGCGTCTGGTCTTCGCCGAAAGACCCCGCTCACGCCCCTCGCGGCGCGGGGCGCGTGCCCGCCGCCGGCTAGCGGCGTCCGTAGCCGAGCACCACGAGGATGTCCGGACGGAGCGTGATGGACACCGTACAGGGCGTGGCCTTCGGGCCGCGGCCGCACGCGACCTCGAGCCAGGTGACCGCGTCCGGACCCTCGCGCAACCCGACCTGCTCGACCTCGTCGAGCGTCAGGTCGACGTGGAGCGAGGTCACCGCGCCGTCGGCCACGCGGATGCTCGCGAGGCGCTCGCGCGGCGACAGGAAGAGTTCGAGCCAGCCGCCGCCAGCCGCGTCGACGCGGTAGCGGTAGCGCTCCGCAACGGGGTCGGACCAGGCCGGCCCGTGCCCGAAGAAGCCCGAGACGAGGTCGAGGTCGAGGGCGAACCCGTCCCGCTCAGCCACGGCCGCCTGCCAGGGGGTCGCGGCCGCGGCGGCTCGACTCGTCACGAGTCGTCGGTGAGCTGGACGAGGCCGAGACCGCGGGCGAAGCTGCGGATCTGGAAATCGTGGTCCTCCGTCAGGCAGTGGAGGTGGTCGACGTCGGTCTTGACCCACGGCTGCCGCCTCGGGATGCCGTGGGACCTGAGCCAGTCCTCGAACCGGCGATCGCGCGAGTATACGAAGAGGAGCCCGTGGTCGTCCAGAACCACGTAGTCGTTCGTGCCGGCGCGGCGGGCCATGAGCTGGTGGTGGCCGTCCTCGGCGAGCCAGTCGTGCTTGAGTTCGATGGCGCGCACGAGCGCCTCGGCCGGGACCCCCTGGCCGAAGTAGCGGCGCCCCTTCGAGGGGTGCCCGCGGTCGGCATCCCCGTTGGTCTCCTTGAGGAGCACGAGCAGCTCCCCGCCGAGGAGCTTCACGGCCTCGGCGAAGAGCGACACCGCCTTGGCCTCGGGGGGCGAGATGACGAGGCGGAACCGCGTGAGCGGCTTGCCGGTCGCGTCGACCTGGCCTGTGCCGTCGAGGAACTCCTCGCGGAAGTAGCCCGGCGACGGGTCGAAGTCGCTCCCCGCGAGCACCGCCGCCTTGCGCTGCGGCAGGCGCGCAGGGCCTGCCGGCGGCTCGACCGCCGTGCGGCGCTTCACTGCCAGGCTCCCGGACCCGTTCGGGGCATCGAACCCTCCTCGAGGAGGCGGACGCGACGTCGCCCGCGCCGGTGCCCGCGTTGCACCCGGCATGCCGCGGCCGCCCGCGAGGGGGGCGCCGAAAAACGTCCGCCGATTCCCGAGGAAAACGAGCCTGGTGCCGCTCCGCGTCGCCGGGAGACCGGCCCCGCCCCGACCCCGCGTGCCGACCTTCTCTGCAGGGCGGTGACGGAGATTGGCGGCACCGGTCGGGGCGGCCCGCGGCGTGCAGGCGGCGCGGGCCCGAACGGTTACCAGGGCCCGGTGATGGCCAGCGTGAGCCCCGGCGT
>DATCKS010000404.1:0-8726 GCA_036562265.1 Thermodesulfobacteriota bacterium
CGACGGCCACGCGATCGGCCGGCGTGCCGGCTTCGAGGGCGCGGCGCACCTCGCGGGCGACCGCCTCCACCTCCTCGCGCCGGCCCGGCGCCTCGACGAACGCGAGCGTGCCGGCCGTGTCGATCGCCCCGCCGGACGGGACGCCGGGCGGCGCGAAGAGCCTCCCGCAGAGGGTCGCGAGCGGGTGCGCGGCGTCGGCCGCCCCGCAGCGCGCGACCCGGCGCACCGAGAGCGGCGTTCCGGTCCCCTGCGCCGCGACCGTCAGCGCGTCGGCCGAGCGCGCCACCAGGGCGAAGAGCCGCTCGCGCCCCTCGACCGGCGCCGGAAGGTGCACCTCCACCGGGACGAAGCGCGCCACGGCGGCGAGCAGCGCGGCATCGGACGGCAGCCAGCGGTCCCGGCCGACGGCCACGATCCGCTCGACGCGGGCGAGGAGCGGCGGGGGATCGACGAGCTGCCAGAGGACGCCGACGAGCTGCCGCCGCCGGGCGGCCGGATCGCCGCGGCCGAGGCGGTCGAGGTGCGCGTCGTACGCCCCGTACAGCTCGGCCAGCTCGCGCACCTTCTCGCCGAGGCGGCCGTCGAGGCGGACCAGGTGGAGCTGGTAGGGGTGCACGAGCGCCCGGGCGAGCTGCCCGAAGAGGTCGCGCAGCCGGTCGGCGAAGCGGGTCGCGTGGCGGAGCGGCGCGAAGTAGCCGGCCTGGTCGTCCGGATAGGCCTCCCGAAGGACGCGGCGCACGAGGAGGCGGGCCGCCGTCTCGGAGACGCGCGAGCCGGGACCGAGGACCTGGGAGGCCAGGCGCTCCTCGAACGACGCGATGGTGAGCACGACCGGGCCGACCAGCGCCCCCGCCGCGTCGAGGCGCGCCTCCACCTCCTGCTCCGCGTGGAGCGCGGTCGGGACCAGCGTGAGGGTGCGGGGGCCTGGCGCCATGGGCCGCCCATCCTCACCGGAAACCGGCCCGGCGGTCAAGCGCCTTGCCGTGCGGCATGCTATCTGTCTAGCAGGCTCGGCCTGACACGCGGTGTCAGTGGCCAGGGCGCAGGCTCGAGTGAGCTCGCCTGCCGCAGAGGAGGTGGTTTCCGATGGCGGTCTCCCGGCGCACCCGGGCCTCGGGCCCGTCGATCAGGCTCCCCCGCAACAAGCACCCGCTCCTGCGGCTCGTCTGGTTCGACCGGCAGCTCAGGGCGAAGAAGTACCCGACGGCGAAGCAGTTCGCCGAGCACTTCGAGATGACGCCGCGGACGGCCTACCGGGACGTCGAGTACTTCCGCGAGCAGCTCAGGCTGCCGATCACCTACGATCCCCGGCGAGGCGGCTACTGCTACTCGGAGGAGAACGCGCCGCTCTCGCCGCTCATCACGGTGACCGAGGGGGAGCTTCTGGCCCTCTACGTCTCCCAGCGGGTCCTCGAGCAGTACGAGGGGACGCAGTACGCGGCGCTCCTCGCGGGCGCCCTCCAGAAGATCTCCACCTACCTCACCGACACCGTGACGATCGACTTCGACGCCCTGCGGGAGGGGCTCTCCTTCCACATCGGCCCGCCCGGCCGGCTCGAGATGGAGATCTTCGCGAAGGTGAGCGAGGCGGTGCGGGGGCAGCGGCCGATCGCGATCGAGTACCTCACGCAGTCGCGCAACGAGGTCACGCGCCGCGTCGTCGACCCCTACCACCTCCACAACCACGCGGGCGTCTGGTACCTGATCGGCCACGACCACCGGACGCGCCAGGTGCGCACCTTCAACCTCTCGCGCGTGCGCAAGGTGCAGGTGCAGCAGAAGCCCTTCGAGCGGCGGAAGGACTTCGACCTCAAGGCGTACCTGCGCGACGGCTTCGGGATGATGCGTGGAGAGACGGTCGAGCGGGTGTCGATCCGCTTCGACGCCGAGCAGGCGCGCTACGTCGAGGAGCGAACCTGGCACCCCACGGAGCGGCGGGAGCGGCACCGGGACGGCAGCCTGACGCTCCACTTCGAGCTGTCGGGGCTCGAGGGGGTGAAGCGGTGGGTCCTGTCGTACGGCGCGCACGCCGAGGTCCTCGCGCCGGCGAGCCTCCGCCGCGCGGTCGCGGCCGAGGCGAGGCGCCTCTCGGCGCTCTACCGGAACGCCTGACCGGACTGCTCCGCCGGCGTTTCGAGACGAAACGGGCGCCGGCCGCGCGATCCGGCGAACGGCCGTCGTCGCGCCGGATGCGGGCCGGCCTGCGTCTTGCACCGTGCCGCCGCTCGGAGCGGGTCGCGCGGCGCCGCGGCCCGCGCGAGACGGACGACAGGCGAAAAGAGAAGGGACATCGACGATGACGACAGGTGAGATGCCGAAGCGGCGGCTCGGGACGCAGGGGCTCGTGGTCTCGGCCCTTGGCCTCGGCTGCATGGGGATGTCGGAGTTCTACAGCGGGCGGGACGACGCCGAGTCGATCGCGACGATCCACCGGGCGCTCGACCTCGGGGTCACGTTCCTCGACACGGCCGACATGTACGGCGTCGGCCGCAACGAGGAGCTGGTCGGCCGGGCCATCCGCGGCCGCCGCCACGAGGTGGTGCTCGCCACCAAGTTCGGCAACGTGCGGGGCGCGGACGGCTCGTTCCTGGGGGTCAACGGCCGGCCCGAGTACGTTCGGTCGGCCTGCGAGGCGAGCCTCGAGCGCCTCGGCGTCGACGTGATCGACCTCTACTACCAGCACCGGGTCGATCCGAACACGCCGATCGAGGAGACGGTCGGCGCCATGGCCGACCTGGTCCGGGAGGGGAAGGTCCGGTACCTGGGCCTCTCGGAGGCGGCGCCGGCCACGATCCGGCGGGCCCACGCCGTCCACCCGATCACGGCGCTGCAGACGGAGTACTCGCTCTGGAGCCGCGACCCGGAGGACGAGATCCTCCCGACCTGTCGCGCCCTCGGCATCGGTTTCGTCGCCTACAGCCCGCTCGGCCGCGGGTTCCTCACCGGTCAGATCCGGCGCTTCGAGGACCTGCCGGAGGACGACTACCGCCGCCGTTCGCCCCGCTTCCAGGGGGAGAACTTCCAGCGGAACCTCGACCTCGTCCGCCGGATCGAGACGATGGCCGCCGAGAAGGGGGTCAAGCCGTCGCAGCTCGCCCTCGCGTGGCTCCTCGCGCGCGGGGCGGACATCGTCCCGATCCCCGGCACCAAGCGACGCAGCTACCTCGAGGAGAACGTCGCGAGCGTGCGGATCGAACTCACGCCGGACGACCTCGCCCGGATCGACGAGGTCGCCCCGAAGGGGGCCGCCGTCGGCGACCGGTACCCGGCCGAGGCGATGCGGATGCTCAACCGGTAGGCGCGCTGCGGTCCATGGGGTCAGGCCTCGAGGCCTGACCCGCTCTCTAGAGGAGCCGGCGCCCCCGGGCGAACACCGCCACCGGCGCGAGGTCGGGGCCGAGCACGGTGATGTCGCCGTCCGCCCCCGGGGCAAGGCGCCCCTTGGTCTCGGCGAGGCCGAGCACCCGCGCCACGTTCCGCGTGATCAGCGAGAGCGCGTCGGCGAAGCCGAGGCGCCCCGCCCGCACGAGGCCCTGCCAGTCGGCGAGCAGCGCCCGGTTCGTCGCCATCCGCATGGCGACGAGCCTGCCCGCCTCGTCGAACTCGGGGAGGCTGCCGTTGCTGTCCGAACTCATCGTGATCCTCGAGACCGGAACGCCCGCGTCGACGAGGTAGTGGACCGCGTCGACGGCGCCGACGGCGTGTCGATCCGGGAACTCGAACGCCGTGACGTCGACCGGCGCGCCGAACTCGAGCGCGTAGGCGGCCGCCTCCTCGAGGAGCCGGCGGTGGCGGTTGACGTGCGTCGGGATCACCTGGTCGGGCGGGATCTCCGTCTCGCGCAGGAGCGTCCGGAGCGGCGCGAGACCCCTCTCGCCGGACCCGACGTGGAAGTGGCAGATGCCGCGCTTGCGGGCCAGCATGCCGCCGATGCGGGCCTCGCTCACGAGGCGCGCGATCTCGGCGTCGGTCGGCTGCGCCGAGCGGTGGTCGGAGATGGCGATCTCGCCGACGCCGATGACCTCCGGAATCCAGGCGAGGTCCCGCTGCACGTCGCCGGTCAGGGTCGGCGGGGGGATCCGGTAGGCGCCGGTGTACATGTAGGCGCTGATTCCCTCTTCCCTGAGCCCGCGCGTTCTGGCGAGGAGGTCGGCGGGGGAGCGGCTCACGCTGTCGGTGCCGAGCACGCCGACCACGGTGGTGACGCCAACCGCGACGATCTCCTTCGCCGTGATGGCCGGGCAGCGCGTCGAGAAGCCGCCCTCGCCGCCGCCGCCGGTGACGTGCACGTGCTGGTCGATGAAGCCGGGGACGGCGATGCCGTCCGGGACGTCGACGACCTCGACCGGCAGGCCGGACGGCACCGGCAGGTCGTCGCCCAGGGCGACGATCCGGCCGTTGGCGACGAAGACCTCGCGGTGCCCCGACGGGTCCGGCGTGTGCACCTCCTTGACGCGCAGAAGCGTGAGCATGGTCCCTCCCGTGCAGCCGATGCTCGCATCTTACCGACATGCCATTGGCCCGCGGCAAACCTCGACGCGGGTCGGGCCCGCCCCTTGCGGTACCGGGAAGAAGCCCGAAACCATGCAGGCGAAAGGAGACCGAGCATGGCGACGTTCAGGGACCCGGTCTGCGGCGTGCAGGTCGACGACGGATCGGCGGAGATCGAGAGCACCTACCAGGGCAAGACCTACGTCTTCTGCTCCGAGGACTGCAAGCGGAGGTTCGAGGAGGACCCGGCGCGCTACGCGGTCCGCCCGTAAGGCGCCTCCGAACGCGCGGTCGGGCCTTCTTCCCCGTTCGGTCCGGGGCCGCCCGAGGCCCGATCTCGCGGCTCACGCCCCGGCGGCGGCGCTCGCCGCCGTGCCGGTCCCCGCCGGCAGCAGCGGACACCCGGCCGGCATCGCGGCCTTCTTCTTCTCGATGATCTCGGGCCCGTATCGCTCCAGGTAGTGGGCGATCGTCTCCACCCGGATCTTCACCGAGCCGGCCGGCTTGGTCGAGTCGAGTTCCTGGAAGGAGAAGAAGAGGGTGCCGGAGCGCTCGACGATCTGCTGGACCGGCGTGTAGGTCGGCTGGTCCATGCCGCACTCGTAGCTCGCGAGCCGGATCACGCAGGCGATCCAGGGGACGCGCGCGGCGACCTTCGCCCCCCAGAGGATCTCGTTCGTGTTGGAGCTGTAGGAGGAGGGCCACACGTCGGCGATGCTGAAGGGGGACGGGATGTCGCCCGCGGCGACCTCCCGGCCGAAGGCCCACTGCACGAGGTCGGCGTCGATCGGCAGGTACTGCGCCCAGAGGATCGGGTAGCCGAAGGCCTGCAGGTCCACCTCGATCTCGTGCCCGATGCCGGGGTCCATGTGGTACGGCCTGGCGAGGATCAGGAGGCAGGGCCGATCCTCGCGCGCGCACCACTCGAGGATCTCCCGCCCCTTCCTGCGGAGCCGGTCGTTGAACGCCTCGAGGCTCCGGTAGCCCGCCTCGACCGCCCGCGCCGTCTCCTCGAGCGTCAGGTCGGGCAGCACCTCCTTGAACGCCGCGTAGAGTTCCTTCGGCACGAGCGCGGGCTCCCCGAGGGAGACGAGCGGTGCCACGTGCCTGACCCCCTGCTCGGCGAAGAGGTCGCGCTCCTTGGTGAAGCCGGCCTTGATGTTCTCGGGCGCGGCCATGACCCTCGGGCAGGAGAGGGTCTGGACCACGTGCGGGCCGAGGAAGGAGGGGAGGGAGTAGATCATGGGCGACAGCAGGATGTCGATCTTCTTCCGCTGCCCGAAGAGGAGTTCCCCGTAGTGCCCCGAGACGCACTTGACCGGGTAGCAGCAGTCGACGGTGCCGCGGCCCTTGCCGAACTGCCGGCCCTGCTCCTCGGAGGTGTCCGAGGAGAAGACGATGGCGCCCGGCGCGATGCCGAGCGCCGTGAGGAAGCCGACCCAGAACTGGTGAGTCGACCAGATGTTGAGGACCTTCGGGATCCCGACCCGGAGGTTAGCCCGACTGGACGGGGCCGGTCGGTCGGCGGAAGGCCTCCTTGCGAACCACCTCGGCCAGGTTCGGATAGGCACGCTTGACCTCCTCGAGCTTGCCCTTCACCACCCGCATCTCGTTCACGTCCTCGACGAGCCCCTTGGGGCAGGAGTTGCCGCTGATGACGCGCTCCCAGCCTTCCGAGAGCGGCAGCTTGCTCCAGGGCCGCCCCTTGCCCTCCGCGAGCCGGACGTCGATGAAGGTCCGCTTGCAGTTGCACGGGCACCAGTGGCAGACGGTGTCCTGGCTGGTCGTGCTCCGATAGGTCAGCGACTCGATCGCGTCGAAGCCGCGGAAGCGCGAGGGGCGATCGCCCGTGCGCCGATCGGCGGCGCAGAGCGCGGCGCCGATGGCGCCGGCCTCGCCCGGGTAGGGATGGACGACGATCTCGGCGTCGGGGACCTTGCTCGTGATGAAGTCGACCTGGGCCTTCACGACGGCGAGGTTCCGGTGGGTGCCCCCCTGCAGGATGAACTTCCGGCCGACGGCGCGCAGGTTCTGGAGCTGGCCCGCGTAGACCCACACGTTGAGGGGGAGGACGGCCGCGAGCGACGCCATGATCTCGTCGGCCGACCAGCCCTTGCGCTGCTGGTTCACGATGTCGGACTGGAGGAAGACGCCGCAGCCCATCGCGAGGGTCGGCATGGCGCGCGCCTGGAAGGCCCGGTCGGCGTACCGGTCGAGGGGGACGCTGTAGCGCTCGGCGACCCCCTGCAGGAAGGCGCCGTTGCCCGAGGAGCACTGGGAGTTCAGGCGGAAGTCGGCGACGGTCCCCTGCCTGAGGATCATGATCTTCACGTCGCAGCCGCCGACGTCGCAGATCACGTCGGCGTCGGGGAAGAAGTGGAGCGCCGCCGTCGCGTGGGCGACGGTCTCGACGATGGCCAGGTCCGCCCCGAGGATGTCGGTGAGGAGGTCCTTGCCGTAGCCGGTGACGGCGAGACCGCCGATGTCGTGGAAGCCGGCCTCGCGGATCTGCCGGAAGATCGCCTTGGCGTCCTCGATCGGATTGCCCTTCGACGGGGCGTAGCAGCTCGACAGGAGCTCCCGGTCGGGCGAGAGGACGACCGCCTTCGCCGTCGTGCTGCCGAAGTCGCAGCCGACGAGCACGCCGGTTCGCCGCCCGGCGGCTGGCACGGCGCGCGGCGCCGGGATCGCCCGCACGCGGTTCCCGTACCGTCCGAGGAACCGGGTGAGCTCGTTCTCGTCCGCGGCAAGCCCCCGCGCGCCGTCCTTCGCCTTCTGCGCGTGCTGCCCTTCCTCGATCCACCACCGGAGCCGTTCGGTCCCCTGATAGACCCCGACGCCGTCCGCCTCCTGCCGGCCGATCTCGACGCACCCGAGACAGGCGTAGTAGAGGGCGTCGGGCGGCACGTGGACGAGCGACGCGGGATCGACCCCGTCGGGCAGGGGGACGCGGCGCTGCATCCAGAGCGCCGTGAGGTGGTGCCGCCAGGCCTCCTGAAGCCCGGCGAAGAAGAGGTTCGGCCCGCCGAGGAGCAGCACCTCCGGCATGGGGGTGTTGCCCTTGGTCAGGGTCGCGAGGTTCTGGTAGACGACGGCCTCGAACAGGCTCGCGATGATCTCCTCGACCGGCACGCCGGCCTTGACGAGCGTGTTCGCGTCGGCCTCGGCGAAGATGCCGCACTTCGAGCTGATCTTGTGGAGGGAGAGCCCCGCGTAGGGCATCCGCGCGAGCCGCTCGGGCTCGATCTGCAGCTTGCGGGCGGTCTTCTCGATGAAGGTCCCGGTCCCGCCGCTGCAGGCCGACTGCATGTAGACCTGCTTCGACTTCCCGGCGCCGGTGGGGGTGAAGAAGATCGTCTTCATGTCCTCCCCGCCGATCTCCGAGACGAACCGCACGCCGGGGTGCAGGCGCTCGACCGACGCCGCGACGGCGACGACCTCCTGCACGAACTTCCCACCGACGAGCGGCGCGATGAACCCGGCGCCGGAGCCGGTGAAGAAGACGCGGTCGCGACCCGGCGCGAGCGCGCAGTCGGCCTCCATGCGACCGAGGAAGTCGAGGACCGTCTCGGCCTGCCGGGTGCCGTGCCGCCGGTAGTCCTGCCAGAGCAGGCGGCCCTCGTCGACGACCGCCGCCTTGACCGTCGTCGAGCCGACGTCGATGCCGACGATCTTCATCGGCCCGCCCCCCGCGACGCGAGGTGGAGCACCAGGTTCGCGGCCGTCCCGGCGACGCCGTCGCGCGGCACGCGGTAGGTCGCCCGGCGCATCTCGGGGTGCGCGGCAAGGTAGGCCCGCGCCGCCTCGGGCGTGAGCCGCGCGCGGCCGAGCGCCTCCTCGTACTCGCGATGCGCCCGCTTCCTGGCCTCGGCGAGGACCATCTGGCAACGCGACAGGACGTGCACCTCGGCATCCCCCTTGATCTCGAGCGGCGCGTAGAGGAGGTCCGGGTGCTTGCCGAGGACGCCGGCCATCGCCCCCACGCTCATCGTGTTGGGCATGCAGGCGTAGGGCGACAGCTCGCACGTCATGTGGGCCTTCTTGTGGTGGTAGGCCCAGAGCGCCTTGCCGACGAGCATGTCGCCCTCGCCGCCGGAGAGCCGGCTGTGGAAGTACGGCGCGGCGAGGCGCCGCAGCTCGTACTGGTCCGGCAGCTCGTGCGGCAGACCGCCGAGCGCGCGGCGCAGCCGGTCGTACGCGGCGCGCAGGAGGCGCTGCAGCGCCCGTCCGGTCGC
>DATCKS010000411.1:0-1778 GCA_036562265.1 Thermodesulfobacteriota bacterium
CCGCCGGGCCACGCGGTTCGTGCCGGGGTGCACGAGGTCGTACTCGTCGTCCGCCTGGAGCGCGGCCATGAACCGGTCGGTGATCGCGACGGAGAGGTTGAAGTTCCCGAGGCTCGTCCCGTCGCGCTTCGCGTCGACGAACTCGAGGATGTCGGGATGGTCGACGCGGAGCACCGCCATGTTGGCGCCCCGCCGCCGGCCGCCGAGCTTGACGTGTTCGGTCGCGCAGTCGAAGACGCGCATGAAGGAAACCGGCCCCGACGCCTCGCCCCCGGTCGAGGCGATGACCTCGCCGCGCGCGCGCAGCGCCGAGAACGAGAACCCGGTCCCCCCCGCCGTCCGCTGCACGAGCGCCATGGCCCGCACGGCGTCGAAGATCGACTCCAGGCTGTCCTCCACGGGGAGGACGAAGCAGGCCGCGAGCTGACCCAGGGGGGTCCCCGCGTTCATGAGCGTCGGCGAACTCGGCAGGAAGTCGCGCGCCTCGATCGCCTGGGCGAAGGTCTCCTGCCACCTGGCCGCCTCGCGGGCCGAGCCGAGGAGGAGTTCCGCGTGGGCCACCCCGCGCGCCACCCGCTCGACGAGCGCCTCCGGAGTCTCGACGACCCGGCCCTTCGCGTCGCGCCGCAGATAGCGCGCCTCGAGGACCCGGAGGGCGTTGGGCGACAGTTCACGCATCACGCGACTCCCGGCATCCGGTCGGCCCGACCGACCGTGTCCCTAACCGCCGACCCAGGCGCGCAGGAGGTCGGTCTCCGTGAGGATCCCGACGAGGCGGCCCTCCTCCACGACGGGGAGCGAGCCGATCCGCAGGTCGAGCATGAGGCGAGCCGCCTCCTCGACCGGCCGGTCGGGGTCCACGGTGGTCACCTCGCGCGACATGACGTCGCGCACGACGAGCCGCGCCATCGTCTGGTCGCCGGCCGCGGCGGAGTCGGGTGCGGCAACCTCCGGCCGCGCACGCGGCAGGTCGCGGTCGCTGACGATGCCGACGAGGCGCTCGCCGTCGACCACCGGCAGGTGCCGGAATCCGCCGCGCCGCATGAGCCGGTACGCCTCCGCGACCGGCATGTCGGGCGTCGCGGTCTCCGGCAACGGTTGCATCCATGCCCTCACTCGCATCACTGGTCTCCTCGAAAGGCCGCGCCGAACGCGCCGGCTCCGGCGCGCCGGGCGGCCCACGCCGGCTGCACTCCCGTCGGTTCGCAACGTGGATGCCAGGGCGCGCCGCGGCCGAACCTGCGCGTCCGCGCGCATTCCCTGCCATTGCGGTGAGACATGACCGCCCCACTGCGACGCCCGTGTCCCGCATGACCGGCAGGTCGGCTCACGTCCGGCTCACCAGGTCGCGGATCGGTTCCCCGCGGTGCAGGCGCGCGATCGCCTCGGCGAGGAGCGGGGCGACGCCGACTCGCTCGATCGGCACGGCGGAATCGGCCGGCGCCTCGACGCTGTCGCTGGCGACGAGGCGGCGGATCGGCAGCGGCGCGAGCCGTAGGGCCGCCTGCCGGGGCAGCACCGCGTGCGTCGCGGCGACGACGATGTCCGCCTCGGCGCCCGCGTCGAGGAGCGCCCGCACCGCCGCCTCGATCGTCCCGCCGGTCGAGATCATGTCGTCGACGACGATCGGTCGTCGGCCCCGGACCTCTCCGGTCAGGCCGGTCGTCGCGACGTCGGCGGCGCCGACCCGGGTCTTGTGCACGACGGCCATCGGCAGGTCGAGCAGGCGCGCGTAGCGCTCCGCCAGGCGGACCGCCCCGAGGTCCGGCGAGACCACG
>DATCKS010000412.1:0-1900 GCA_036562265.1 Thermodesulfobacteriota bacterium
CGCTCGCACCGCCTCAGGCCTCCCCGGCCGCACGCGCCCGCTCGAGCGCTGCGGCCTCCCAGGCGTCGGCGTCCGGCGAGAAGTACTCGAGACGGGCCCGCTTGTACGCCTTCGTCGCCGGCAGCGCCGCGAACTCCGGGACGGCGACCGCCTTCGAGAGCGCCTCGACGGTCGCCTCGCACTCGCCGGCCGTGCGTCCCTGGACCATCGTGAAGAGCGCGTACGGCCAGTCGGCGTGAACCGCGCGACGATAGCAGTGGGACACCGCGGCCGAGTTCGACACGGCGTCGGCGACCTCGTCGATCCGCTCCTCGGGCACCGCGAACACCCCCATGACGCTCGCTCGAGGGCCGCCCGACCGTCCCTGGACGACCGGCGCGATGCGGCGCAGCCGGCCGGCCTCGACGAGCTGCCGCGCCGAGGCGAAGACCTGGTCTTCCCCGATGCCGAGCCGCCCGCCGACCTCCGCGTAGGGGGACGGGACGAGGGGCAGGTCCTTTTGCAGTTCGCGGACGAGGGCGATCTGCTCCGGCGGCGGCGGTTCGCCCGGCTCGCCGCGGTCCGGCCGGTCGAGCTTCACGCCCACCTTGTACAGGGCCAGCGCCGGCAGGAGGCGCGTCGCCTCCGCCTGCGCCTCGCGCCCGAGCGCCTCCGCGGCCCGGTCGAGCCCCAGCGCCGAGGTCGGCGCCACCGCGAGGGTCGCCCAGACGTTGAACGCGTGCGGCCGCGCGTAGACGTGGGTGACGCCGGGGTGGCGGCCGATGACCTCGGCCGCCTCGTCCTCTCGCCCCGGCGCGACCCGGAAGGCCACCAGGCTCGACCGGTAGCCGAGGCCCCGGCTGTCGAAGACCGCCCCGAGGTGCCGGATGACGCCCGCCTCCTTGAGCGCGGCGATCCGGCCGACGACCTCGTTCTCCGCCATGCCGAGCGGCTCGCCGATGGCCGCGAACGGCCGCTCGACGAGCGGCAGGCCGGCGAAGAGGGCGTTCAGGAGCCTTCCATCCTCGATCGACACGTTGACGCTCACCGGGGTCCCTCCGCCGACGTCCGAGCGTTGAAGAGTCCCCGGCGGCGCCGTCCGGGCCCTCCGCCCGGGGACTCGTGTTCCGCCGACATTCTATCAGTGGACGTCGAGGACCGGCCGGCCGAGCACGTCCGGCCTCGGGGTCACGCCGAGACCCGGAGCGGTCGACGCGGCAAGGCGTCCCTCCCGGCGCTGCGGCGCCCCCTCGGCGAGGCTCACGGTCACGTAGCTGTTGAAGTCGGTGGCGGAGAAGCGAAACTCGGCCGGCGTGCTGTGCGCCAGGTGGGCGATGGCCGCCGTGACGATGTCGCCGCCCCAGGTGTCCTCGATCGTCATGGCGATCCCCATCGCGACGCAGGCGTCGCGCACCTGTCTGGCCATCGTCAGCCCGCCGAGCTTGCTGATCTTGATGTTGACCACGTCCATCGCCCGATCGGCGTACGCCCGGTACAGGGCGCCGAGGCTGTCGATCGACTCGTCGAGCACGAACGGGTGGTCGGTGTGACGCCGGACCGTCAGGCACTCCTCGTACGAGAGGCACGGCTGCTCGATGTAGACGTCGAGGTCGCGGACGGCGCGCACGACGCGAAGCGCCTGGTGCGACAGCCACCCGGTGTTCGCGTCGGCCACGAGGACGTCGCCCGGCCCGAGGGCCGCCGCCGCCGCCCGGATCCGCGCGATGTCGGTCTCCGGGTCTCCCCCGACCTTGAGCTGGAACTTCCGGTAGCCCTCCGCCCGGTAGCCGGCCACGCGGGCGGCCATCCGGTCGGGCGCGTCCTGGGAGATCGCCCGGTAAAGGTCCACCGCGTCGCCGTGGCGGCCGCCGAGGAGCGTCGAGACCGGCTCCCCCGTCGCCTGGCCGAGGAGGTCCCAGAG
>DATCKS010000413.1:0-3790 GCA_036562265.1 Thermodesulfobacteriota bacterium
CGACGGAAGGAAAATGGAAAGGCCTGACCCCATTGTGAATCGATTCACACGGGCGGGCGGCGCTGGTGCCAGGTCGTGGCCTGCTGGTAGGCCTCCCCCACCCGGAGGATCGTCGCCTCGTCGAACGGCTTGCCGACGAGCTGGAGCCCGACCGGGAGCCCGTCCGCGAAGCCGCACGGCACCGACAGCGCGGGCAGGCCGGTGAGGTTCCAGGGGTAGGTGTAGCGCCAGCAGGCGTGGAGGACGTGCTCGGGCCGGCCGGCGATCTCGACGTGGCTCTGGGAGACCTCCCAGCCGCAGAGCGGCAGGGTCGGTGTGGCGAGCACGTCGACGCCGGCGAAGGCGGCCCGCACCTCGTCCATCAGGACGCGCCTGAGCCGCTGCGCCTTGAGGAAGTCGGTGGCGAAGATGAACTTCCCGGCGTCCATGAGGTACCGGACCTCGGGCGTGTACTTCGCGCGGCGGTCGGGCTGGCGCAGGTACCGGTCGTGCCAGGCGGTGACGGAGGCCATCTCGGTGACGAGGATGGCGCCGAGCGCGCCGGCCATGTGGGGGATGGAGACCTCCTCGAGACGGGCGCCGGCCGCCTCGAGGTCGCGCAGCGCCTGCCTTACCACGGGCTCGACGCGCGCCTCCATCCGGTCCCAGAAGTGCTCGCGCGGGACGCCGATCCGCATGCCCCGGACGCCGTTCTTGAGGCCCGACAGGTAGTCCCCGACCGGCACGTTCGCCGAGCCGGGGTCGGCCGGATCGTGCCCGGCGATGACGCCGAGGACGAGCGCGACGTCCTCGACGCGGCGCGCGAGCGGCCCGGCGTGGTCGAGCGACCAGGTGTGCGGCATCACGCCGGTCCTCGGCACGCGGCCGTAGGTGGCCTTGAGCCCCACCACCCCCGACAGGCCAGCCGGGATCCGGATGGAGCCGCCGGTGTCGGAGCCCATCGCCATGAAGCACTCGCCGGCGGCGACGGCGGCGCCGGAGCCGCCGGACGAGAGGCCGGGGTTGCGCCGCACGTCCCACGGGTTTCTGACCGGCGGGAAGTCGACGCCCCAGGCAGCCTCGCTCATGGTGGTCTTGCCGAGCAGCACCGCGCCCGCCTCGCGCAGGCGCGCCCAGCAGGTGGAGTCGGACGCCGGCATCCGGTCGGCGAAGACGGCCGAGCCGTTGCGGGTCGGCACGCCGACGGTGTCGTAGTTGTCCTTGATGGCGATCGGGATGCCGTGCAGCGGACCGCGGTAGCGGCCGGCCGCGATCTCCCGCTCGGCCGCGGCCGCGGCGCGGAGCGCCCCCTCGGCGTCGACCGACACGAACGCGTGCACCGCCGGCTCGACCCGCTCGATCCGCTCGAGGCACGCGCGGGTCAGCTCCACCGGGGAGACGGCGCGCGTCCGGAGCGCCTCGGCCGCGTCGGCGAGCGATCGCCAGATCCAGTCGCTCATGGCGCTACTCCCACGGCTCGACGCGGAAGCCGAGGACCGGCTCGACGTCGTCGGGCAGGTCGAGGTCGCGCAGCTGCTGGATGTCGTCCATCATCCCGGCGAGGATCAACCCGACCTCCTTCAGATCGGCTTCGGGAAGCGGGTAGCCGGCCAGCTCGGCGACCGGCTCGAGCGGCGGCAGCTTCGACGGCGCCATCAGTACCACCCCCGGGTCGCGGCCGACCCGAGCATCTCGTCGTACACGTCGGTGCGGCGGTCGCGGAGGACCTGGTTGTACTCGTTCCAGTTCCGCTTGCGCCGGGCGTCGGCGAGGTTGACCCTGGCGACGAGGATCTCCTCCCTGTCGGGCGACGCCGGTCCGGCCAGCGGCCAGCCGGTGTACGAGACGATGAGGCTCTGGCCGATGAAGGGCTGCCCGCGCTCGACGCCGACCCGATCGGCGGCGGCGACGAAGACGGAGTTCACGTGGGCGGCGGCCATGACCAGGATGTCCGCCATCGCCTCGCGCCCCTTCGGCTGCTCGGGCATCGGGACCCAGTTGGTGGGGATGCAGACGATGTCGGCCCCCTGCAGGGCGCAGAGCCGATAGCTCTCGGGGAACCAGCCGTCGTAGCAGATGAAGGTCCCGATCCGGCCGATCGGGGTCCGGAAGACGGGGAAGCCGAGGTTGCCCGGCTCGAAGAAGAGGTTCTCCTCGCCCCAGAGGTGGTTCTTCCGGAACTTCCCCACGAAGCCCCCGGGGCCGATGACGACGGCGGCGTTGTAGAGGACGTCTCCGTCGCGCTCCGAGATACCGGCAACCAGGTGCACGCCTCGCTTGCGGGCGACCTCCATCCACTGCCGGCAGGTCTCGCCGCCGGGGATCTCCTCGGCGAGGGCGAACGCCTCCTCGCGCGACTCGAACACGTAGCCGGAGTTGCAGAGTTCCGGCAGCACGACGAGGCCGGCGCCCCGGCCGGCGGCCTCCTCGACGAACTCGATGCTCCGCCTGACGTTGCGCGCCTTCTCCCCGACGATGGGCTCCATCTGGACGACGGCGATCCCGACGACCGCCTCGTCGCGTCCCTTCCGGTCGCTCATCGACACCTCCAATCGAGCGGACGCACGTGTCGAACGCGCGTTTGACGTCGCGCGGCGCGTTTCTCGCGCGCCGCGCGTCCTTGCGCGCCATTGTCGCTCATCTGCATGTTATAGTGCCAGCGGATACCCGACATGACGTCCCGGCGGCAACGCATACTCCTGGTCACGATCCTCCTCGCTGCCGCGCTCGCCGGGGGGCCGCTGGTTCTCGGCGACTACGCGCAGCAGATCCTCTCGCAGGCCTTCTTCTTCGCCATCGCGGCGATCACGGTCGATCTCCTCTGGGGCTACACCGGCGTCCTCACGTTCGGGCAGTCGGCGTTCTTCGGGATCGGCGTCTACACGGTGGCGCTCGCGCTGGCGTACTACGTCGAGGGGACGCTCGCCACGGCCCTGGCGATCGCGCTCGGCATGGCGTTCGCGGCGCTCGTGGGGGGCGCGGTCGGGTGGCTCTCCTTCTTCGACCGGGCCTCGCCGATCTACGCGGCGATCGTGACGCTCGCGCTGCCGGTGGTCTTCACGCAGGTGATCCTCTCGGGCGGCGCGTACACCGGCTCCTCGAGCGGGCTGCCGATCCCGGCGCCGTTCCTCTCGGTCGAGCAGTGGTTCTGGATCTCGGGAGGCCTGCTCCTCCTGGTGGCGGTCCTCGCCTACGTCTTCGTCACGAGCGACGCGGGCCGGGTCCTGGTGGCGATCCGCGAGAACGAGGAGCGCTGCCGCTACCTGGGGCTTCGCACCTCGAAGGTGAAGATCCGCCTCATGGCGGCCGCGAGCGCGGTGGCGGCCCTGGCGGGGGGCGTCTACGTCCTCTTCGCCAGCGTCGCGGCGCACAACTACGGCGACTTCGTCTTCGGCACGGAGATGGTCGTCTGGACGGCGCTCGGCGGCCGGGGAACGCTCGTCGGCCCCATCCTCGGCACGATCGGCGTGAACTACGTCTCCGCGGTCCTCGGCGGCAACCTCCCCTTCGTCTGGCTCCTTTTCGTCGGCTTCGCCTTCGTCCTGGTGGTGGTCTACCTGCCGCAGGGGCTCGTCCCGGCGATCGCGTCGGGCGCCGCGCGGCTCGCCCGGCCGCGCCTCGAGCGGCGGAAGGCGGCGCGGCGCGAGGCCGCGGGGCGGCCGGGGACGGTCGAGCCGGTGCTGCGCGCGGTGAGGCGCGAGGCGGAAGGCGCCCGGCCGGACGAGACGCGCCCGGTCGTCGAGCTTCGCGGCGTGAGCAAGCGGTACGGGAGCCTCCGGGTCCTCGAAGGGGTCGACTTCCAGGCGCGGCC
>DATCKS010000418.1:0-1824 GCA_036562265.1 Thermodesulfobacteriota bacterium
CGACGCTCGAGCGCACGCGCCTCGGCGCGGCCGCGCAGGCGGTCGGCATCGCCCAGGGGGCGACCGACTACGCCGCCGCGTACGCGCGCGAGCGCCAGGCGTTCGGCAAGCCGATCAACCAGCTCCAGGCGATCCAGTTCAAGCTCGCCGACATGGAGACCGGCACGGCCGCCGCGCGCGAGCTCCTCTACAAGGCATGCGCGATGGCCGACCGCAACGAGCCCGGGCTCGGCAAGTGGTCGTCGATGGCGAAGCTGTTCGCCTCCGACAACGCGATGCGCGTGACGGTCGAGGCGGTCCAGGTGCTCGGCGGCTTCGGCTACGTCAAGGACTACCCCGTCGAGCGGATGATGCGCGACGCGAAGATCACGCAGATCTACGAGGGGACGAACGAGATCCAGCGCGTCGTCATCGCGAGGTCGATGCTGTGAGCGGCAGGATCAGGGTCGTCGTCGCCAAGCCCGGGCTCGACGGGCACGACCGCGGGGCGAAGGTCGTCGCCCGCGCGCTCCGCGACGCCGGCATGGAGGTCATCTACACCGGCCTCCACCAGACGCCCGAGCAGATCGTCGCCACCGCCGTCCAGGAGGACGCCGACGCGGTCGGCATCTCCATCCTCTCCGGCGCCCACATGACGCTCGTCCCGCGCATCCTCGAGGGGCTGCGGCAGGAGGGCGCCGGCCACGTCCTCGTCACCGTCGGCGGCACGATCCCCGAGGACGACGTCGCCCAGCTCAAGGGGCTCGGCGTGGCAGAGGTCTTCACGCCGGGCGCGAGCACGGAGGAGATCGTCGAGTTCCTCCGCTCGCGCGCCGGCCAGTCTTCGTCGGACGACCCGGTCGAGGCGACCGCGTAAGCCCGTGCTACCCCCCGGGCACATCGTCTCTGCTCCCCCGGGTCCGCCGGCGAGGCCCGGTCACGGGCCGGGGCGGGATTTCCTCCTCCCTCGCGTCCCGCCCCGGCCCCGGCCGACCGGCCCCTCACGCTGGAAGGGAAGGAGCCGGCCGGCGTGAGGCGGCTGCCGTCCCCCGCACCGCTCAACGTCGCACGCGCGAAGGAGCGCTGCGCGCTGGCGGCGGTGCGGCGGGGGATGGCACCCGACAGCGTGGGCGTGATCCTACGCCCGGACGAGGATCCGCCGCAGCCCGGCGACGTCGAGCGGCAGCGCAGGCCACGGCCGGAGGGCGGCCGGGGCGGCCTGGGCGCGCCGGGCCGCTAGGGCGCCTTCGGGCGGGCGAGGTCCCCGCCGGCGCCGTGCAGCGCCCGCTCGAGCTCGAGGTCGAGCGTCCGCTCCTGCTCGCCGATGAGCCTGTCGAGGAAGGCGAGCGCCTCCTCGTGGCGGGCGCCGTCGGGGCCGAGGAAGCAGCGGGCCGCGCCCTGGCCGGCGGCCGCGGCGCCGGTGAAGGCGACGCGCAGCCAGGAGACGGGGCCGCCGTCCGCCTGGCGCTCGAGGCACAGCCGCTTGCGGCGGCGCACCAGCTCGGGCCCGCCGCGGGTGCCCACGACGAGCGCGGCGTACGGGTAGAGGTCCTGCCGGCGCTCGTCGTCGACGCCGTCGTTGTAGGTCCGCAGGAACGCCCCGATGACCGGGCACACGGACACGGGCTGGTCGCTGAACGGCTCGCCGGCCAGCATCGAGGCGAGCTCCATCACGCACGCACCGTCGTCCGGGGATGCGTGACGGCCACGGCTGAGCCGGATCGTCTGGTGGGATGGCACTGGCATCGCAGTCTCCTGGTGGATGGGTCTCCCTGCCCGCTCGTTAGCCGAAGCGCCCGCCCGGCAAACGTCGGCCGCCGGGCCTGTCAGTGCCCGGACCCCGCC
>DATCKS010000420.1:0-18603 GCA_036562265.1 Thermodesulfobacteriota bacterium
GGCCGGCCCTCTCCTCGGCGTCCGGCCGCGGGTGCTCCCTGGCATCGGTCATGCGGAGAGTGTAGCGACGTCGGCGGGGCGGCGCCGGCCGGCGCGGCCCGCCGGGCACGCGCGCTACCGGGGCGCGGCCGACACCGCCTCGGTTGCCGTCAACTCGGGCACGAGCGACAGGTCCTGCCACCCGTGCGGGACGGCGTCCATGAGGACGGCGCCGTCGAAGGCGATCGAACCGCTCGGGAAGCGTTGCCGGTCCTCGAAGAAGGCGACGCGCACGCGGCTCACGGCCAGCGGCGACGGCGACCACTCGAGCGCACCGAGGGGGACCGCGTCGAGCCGGCCGGCGCTGTGGAGGACGCCGCGATCGCCGCGCGCGAAGAACGCCCGCGCCGCCTCGAGCGTGGGGAAGAGCGGCGAGGGGATCCACTCCCGGACGCGCCGCGCCGAGACGGAGACGTCCGAGCGCGAGTCCGCGGTGAACGCCTCGACCCTGAGGATCGAGCCGTCTTCCACCGAGTGGAAGCGGGCGCGGTGGTGGACGCCGGGGAGCGGCCGGCCGCCGAGCAGCGTGAGGAGCGCGTTGTCCGAGTGTCGCTGCCAGACGAAGACCTCGTCGCGGGGGCCCTCGGGCGTCGGGCGCCGGACGGCCACGCGATGGGCCATGCTGTCCGAGGCGATGCCCACGAAGCCGGCGAGCCCCTTCGGCCTGAGCTGCGCGAGCCGGATCAGGCAGACGCCGACCACCGCGGCGCCCTCGTGCGTGACGACTTCGAGCGGAGCGGGGACGAGGGCCCGGACGACCTGCGGGTCGGCCCGGAAGTTGATCAGGACGCGCCGGGCAATGACCCCCTCGAGCGCCGACAGCATGGCGCGGCTTCCTACAGAAGCCGGCCGACCGTGTCAAGCGCGTCCGGCGGGATGAGGACGATGCGCGGCTTCCTTCTCGGCGCCGCGGGGAGCGGCGCGGGCAAGACCACGGTCGCCGCGGCGCTCTGCGCCGCGTGGCGACGTCGCGGCCTCGCGGTCGCGCCGTTCAAGGTCGGCCCCGACTTCCTCGATCCGACCCATCTCGCCGCCGCGGCCGGCCGTCCCTGCCACACGCTCGATGCCTACCTCATGGACGACGCGGCGCTCCGCGCGCGCGCGGCGCGCGGCGCGTCGGGCGCCGATCTGGTCGTGGTCGAGGGGATGATGGGCCTCTTCGACGGCGTCGACGCGCGCGGCGACGCCGCAAGCGCGGCCGACGTCGCCAGGCGTCTCGGGCTGCCGGTGGTGCTGGTCGTCGACGCGTCGGCGGCGGCGCGAAGCGTCGCGGCGCTGGTCCACGGGTTCGCGACGTTCGACCGGAACCTGCACGTGGCGGGGGTGGTGGCGACGCGGGTCGGCGGCCCGGCGCACGCGGCGCTCCTGCGCGAGGCGCTCGCGTCGAGCGGCGGCCCGCCGCTCCTCGGCGCGCTGCCGTTCGACGCCGAGATCGCCGTGCCGGAGCGGTACCTCGGCCTCCACGCGGCCGCGGAGACCGACCCGTCTCGCGTCGGCCGCCTGGCCGACCTGGCCGAGCGGCACCTCGACCTCGATCGCCTCGCACGTCTCGAGACGGCGCCCGGCCGTTGGCCCGCGGATCCGTGCCGCGAGGCGCCGGACGGTCCGCCGCGGTCTCCTGGTTCGTCGTGCGGCGCGCGGGTCGGCGTGGCGCGCGACGAGGCCTTCACCTTCTACTACCCGGCCAACCTCGAGCGGCTCGTCGAGGCGGACGCCACGGTCGTGCCCTTCTCGCCGCTCGCCGACCACCGCCTCCCGGACGTCGACGCGCTCTACCTCGGCGGGGGCTATCCGGAGCGGTACGCGGCGGCGCTCGAGGCGAACGCGCCGATGCGGGCGGCGGTGCGCGCGTTCGTCGAGCAGGGCGGCACGGTGTACGCCGAGTGCGGCGGTCTCCTCTACCTGGCCGACCGCCTCGTCGACGCCGAGGGGCGCGCGCACGAGATGGCGGGGGCCCTCACCGGCGCCGTCGCCGTCGTGACCGGCGGGCTGGTCGACTTCGGGTACGTCGCCGTCGAGACCACGCGCCCGACGCTCCTCGGCCCGCCGGGCACGCGCGTGCACGGCCACCGCTTCCACGTGTCGCGCCTCGCCTCACCGCCCGCGGGCGCGCTTCTCGCGTACGCGCTCAGCCGGCCCGACGGCACGCCGTGGGGCGAGGAGGGCTTCGTGATCGGCCGCGTGCTCGCGTCCTACGTCCACCTGAACTTCGACGGCGCGCCGGGGGTCGCCCGGGCGCTCGCACGGGCGAGACGGCCGTGACCGCACCGGCCGTCGCCCTCCTCGCCGTCGCCCTGGCCGGCACCCTCGCGGGCGACGCGGCTCGCGAGGGGCGCTGGAGCCCGGCGGCGCCGCTGCCGACGCCGCGTACCGAGGTCGCCGCCGCGGTGCTCGACGGACGGCTCTACGTGGTTGGCGGGTTCACCGCCGAGGGGCGCGCGACCGATCTCGTCGAGGTGTACGACCTCGCCTCCGGCGTCTGGCAGGCGGTCCGGCCGCTGCCGGCGCCCCGCCATCACGTGGGGATCGCCGCGCAGGGCGGGCGCCTCTACGTCATCGGCGGCTACGGGCCGGCCTGGGAGCCGTCGGCGGACGTCTTCGTCTACGACCCGGGGACCGATCGCTGGAGCCGGGCGGCCCCGCTGCCGACGGCGCGCGGCGCGCTCGGCGCCGCGGTGCACGACGGCCGCATCCATGCGGTCGGCGGGGTGGGCGAGGGGCGGCGCAACACCGGCGCCCACGAGGTCTACGACCCGGCGGCCGACCGCTGGGCGCCGCTGGCGCCCCTGCCGACCCCTCGCGATCACCTGGCGGTCGTCGCCGTGGGCCAGGGCCTCGTGGCCGCCGGCGGGCGTCTCGACGGGGACTTCGGGCGCAATCTCCGGGTGACGGAGGTGTACGACGCCCGCCGTGACGCCTGGCGCGCCGCCGCCCCCATGCCGGCCCCGAGGAGCGGGGTCGGCGGGGCGGCGCTCCTCGGGCTCGCGATCGTGCTCGGGGGGGAGAGCCGGGAGGGGACGTACGCCGACGCGTTCGCCTACGACCCGTCGGCGGACCGCTGGACCGTGCTCGCGCCGATGCCGACCGCGCGCCACGGCCTCGGCGTCGCGGTGCACGCCGACCGCCTCCACGCCGTCGGGGGAGGCCCGAGGCCCGGGCTGTCGGTCACCGGGGCGCACGAGCAGTTCGACCTCGGCGCGGCGTCCGGCGCGAGGTGAGGTCAGAACACGAGCTGGACCTCGGCCCCGGAGAGGTGCTCCGCGAGGAACGCGGGGACGCCGACGACGTCGTCGAAGAGCCGCGGCTCCCGTTCCAGGGCGGACTCCCGCGTTGCGCCCGCCCGCCTGAGCGCGGCGCTGCAGGCGAAGAGTCGCACGTCGCCCAGCGTGCGCGCCTCGGCCAGGCGTGCGGCCGCCGCGGTGGGCAGGCCGCCGCCCAGGACGCGAGCGAGCGCCCGCCCCGCGACGAGGACGCGCACCGCCATGTCCATGGCGGCCGCCGAGGCGACGAAGGTGGCCGCCTCCTCGAGGCGATCGTCCGCATCGCTCAGGACCACCAGCGCCATCCGGCTCGTCTCGGGCATGATACGCTAGCCTACCAGGTGCGGCGCGCGGAGGGGCGGCCATGAGCCTGACGCACTTCGACGAGCGGGGTGCGGCCCGGATGGTGGACGTTGGGGACAAGCCGGTGACGCGCCGGGAGGCCGTCGCGCGCGGCGCGGTGCGCATGGCGCCGGAAACCTTCCGGCGGATCGCCGACCGCACGGTCGAGAAGGGGGACGTCCTCGGCGTGGCCCGCGTGGCTGGCATCATGGCGGCCAAGCGGACCGGGGAGCTGATCCCCATGTGTCATCCCCTGGGGCTCTCGTCGGTCACGGTGGACTTCCGCCTGCGTCCCGGAGAGCCGCTCGCGACGGTCGAGATCGAGGCCGTGGCGCGGGTCGACGGGAAGACGGGCGTCGAGATGGAGGCGCTCACGGCGGTGTCGGTGGCGGCCCTCACGATCTACGACATGTGCAAGGCGGTCGACCGCGGCATGGTGATCGACGCCGTGCGCCTGGTACGCAAGCGGGGCGGCAAGAGCGGCACGTGGGTGCGGCCCGGCGAGGCCGACCTGCCCCCCGAGGACTGACGAGCCGCGGCTTGCGCCGGCCCGCCAGGGCGCGCTAGGCTCGTGGCTCGTCCACCGCGAGGAGCGATCTCGGCCATACCATGCACGCCGACCGTCTCGCCTATTACCGGGAACTCCTGACCCGTCAGCTCAACGACCTCCTCGAGGAGGCGGGACGGACGGTCGAGGGCATGGGGAGCGTCCGCGAGGCGTTCCCGGATCCCACCGACCGGGCCTCGCTCGAGGCCGACCGCAACTTCCTCCTTCGAATCCGCGACCGCGAGCGTCGGCTCATCGGCAAGATCCGCGAAGCGCTGGCCCGCATCGACGACGGCACGTTCGGCATCTGCGAGGAGTGCGGCGAGCCGATCGCCGAGGCCCGCCTGTCGGCGCGGCCCGTCACGACGCAGTGCATCGACTGCAAGACCGCCGCCGAGGCGGACGAGCGGAGGCGGCCCGTCTAGCGAGCGGAGCGCTCCTGGCGGCACGAGCGCTCTGCCCGGTCGCTCGGACGTGACGGACAGGAGCCACGCGAGGAGACCAACGCCGCATGCCCGAGTTCCGCAGGGACCCGATCACCGGCCGCTGGGTCATCATCTCGAGCGAACGCGGGCGTCGCCCCACCGACTTCGGTCCCGCGGCCGAGCGCAGGCGGGGCGGGTTCTGCCCCTTCTGCCCGGGCAACGAGGAGAAGACGCCGGGCGAGATCTTCGCCATCGGGGAGCCGGGCCGCCGTCCCGACACGCCGGGGTGGAAGGTCCGCGTCGTCCCGAACAAGTTTCCGGCGCTGCGGATCGAGGGGGACCTCGATCGGACGGGCGACGGCGTGTACGATCGGATGAACGGCATCGGCGCGCACGAGGTCTTCATCGAGACCCCCGATCACACCGCCACGCTGGCCAGCCTGCCGCCCTCCCACGTCCTGGACGTGCTGCGCGCCTTCCAGGCGCGCATCGCCGACCTGCGCAACGACGTCCGCCTGCGCTACGCGCTCGTCTTCAAGAACCACGGCGAGGCGGCCGGCGCCACCCTCGAGCACTCGCACTCCCAGCTCATCGCCCTGCCGGTCGTCCCCAAGGAGGTCGCCGAGGAACTGGACGGGATGCGCGGCTACTTCACGTACAAGGAGCGCTGCCTGCTCTGCGACGTGGTGCGCCAGGAGACTTCGCAGGGGGTCAGGGTCGTCGCGGAGGACGCCTTCACGCTGGTCATGGAGCCGTTCGCGCCTCGCTTCCCGTTCGAAACCTGGATCGTGCCCAAGCGCCACCAGGCCGCCTTCGAGGCGGCCGGGCGGGAGAGCCTCGAGTCGCTCGCCCGCCTCCTGTCCGAGACGCTGAGACGGCTCGACCGGGTGCTCGCGAACCCGCCGTACAACTTCGTCCTGCACACGTTCCCCCTGCGCGGCGCCAGCGTCGATCCGGCCGCCTACCACTGGCACTTCGAGATCATCCCGAAGCTCACGCGGGTCGGCGGCTTCGAGTGGGGGAGCGACTTCTTCATCAACCCGACGCCGCCCGAGGAGGCGGCCGCGTTCCTGCGCGAGGCGAAGATCTGATGCGCGTCCTCTTCGCCGCCTCCGAGGTCGCGCCGTTCGCCAAGACCGGCGGGCTCGCCGACGTGGCGGCGGCCCTCCCCGTGGCCCTCGCGCGGCTCGGCGTCGACGTGCGCGTCGTCCTGCCGCTCTACCGCCAGGTCGACCGCGCCGCCCACGCGATTCGCGAGACGGGGGTCGTCCTCGAGGTGCCGATCTCGGGACGGACCGAGCGGGTCGCGGTTCACGAGGGGCGTCTCGCCGGGCGGGGCGGGATCGAGGTGCCGGTCTACTTCCTCGAGGCCGACCGCTACTACGATCGCGACGGGCTCTACGGCATCGCCGGCCAGGACTTCCAGGACAACGCGGAGCGGTTCGCGGTCTTCTCGCGCGCCGTCCTCGAGCTTGGCCGCACGGAACTCGGGCGACCCGACCTCTTCCACTGCCACGACTGGCAGACGGGGCTCGTGCCCGTCCAGCTCGAGAGCCTCTACGCCGACGACCCGTCGATCGGTCGCGCCGCCTCGGTGTTCACGATCCACAACCTCGGCTACCAGGGGCTCTTCTGGCACTACGATATGCACCTGACGGGGCTCGGGTGGGAGCACTTCACACCGGCCGGCATCGAGTTCTGGGGCAAGATCAGCTTCCTCAAGGCGGGGCTCGTCTACGCGGACCTCCTCACCACCGTGAGCCCCACGTACGCCCGCGAGATCCAGACCGAGGAGATGGGGCACGGTCTCGACGGCGTCCTGCGCGCCAGGGCCGACCGGCTGATCGGGATCCTGAACGGGATCGACGTCGACGAGTGGAACCCGGAGACCGACCCGTACATCCCGAAGCGATACAGCGCGGCCGACCTGTCCGGCAAGGCGGCGGCCAAGGCGGCGCTCCAGCGCGCCTTCCGCCTGCCCGAAGAGCCCGACACGCCGCTGATCGGCGTCGTCACGCGCCTCGCCGATCAGAAGGGGTGCGACCTGATCGCCGAGGCGCTGCCCCAGATCACGGCACGAGGGGCCCAGTTCGTCCTCCTCGGCGCCGGCGACCCGGTCTACGAGAACCTCTTCCGCGACGCGGCGGCGCGCGATCCCTCCCGGGTGGGTGTCACCATCGCCTACGACCACGCCCTCTCGCACCTCGTCGAGGCCGGCGCGGATCTCTTCCTCATGCCGTCCCGGTACGAGCCGTGCGGCCTCAACCAGATGATGAGCCTCCGCTACGGCACCGTGCCGGTCGTGCGCGCGACCGGCGGGCTTGCCGATACGGTCGTCGAGGCGCCGCCCGAGGCGGGGGGCAACGGCTTCGTCTTCGGTCCCTACGAGACGGCGGCGCTCGTCGCGGCGGTGGACCGGGCGCTCGCGCTCTATCGGGACCGCGAACGGTGGCGCGCCCTCCAGGTGGCGGGGATGTCGGCGGACTTCTCCTGGGATGCGTCGGCGCGGCGATACCTGGAGGTCTACCAGCGCGCCCTGGTGCTGGCCGGGTCGCGAATGGCGGGCGAGTCGGTCGGAGCGAGCCTCGGCGGCCCGGCGGACGAGCCCGCCGCTCCTCGGCTCGCCGAGCGTGAGGCCCGAAGGTCGCGGCCGCCGGACGCCGCCCGGACGGCCGCGCGCGCCGGCAAGGCGGCGCCGTCCGGGAAGGCCGCGAAGACCTCCCGCTCGGGCAAGGGCAAGGGCGGGACCCGGCGGCCGGGGAGGAAGCGAGATGGCTGACGCCGCCGCGCTCCTCGCACGCGTCATCGAGGTTTCGAACTCCACCACCGAGATCGAGCGCCGGCTCGAGGCGATCGTCCGCCTCCTCGCCGACGAACTCGCGCTCGACGCCTGCGCGATCTTCTCGCTCGACCGGGCCAAGGAGCAGCTCACGCTCCGGCTCCTCACCGGCGCGCCGGCTCCCGCCGAGCCGCTCAGGGTGCCGGTCTCGGGGCCGGGGGGCGGCGCCGGCGGGCTCGTGGGGCTCGCGGCGGCCCGGCGCGAGCCGGTCGTCGTGGGCGACACGACCGCGCCCTGGCACGACCTCGCCGATCCCTGCCTGGGACTGCCCGCCGACTGGCGCGTCTTCGCCTCGGCCGCCGCCGTGCCGATCGTCGACGACACCTTCTCCTACGGCGTCCTGCTCGCCCTGCGGCGCGAGCCCGGGCCGCTGCCGGACCGCGACGTCCGGCTCCTCGCCATCGTGACGCGGGAGATCGCCGGCGCCATCCGCAACGCCCAGCTCTACTTCGAGGCGAAGAAGATGGTGGGCGAGCTCACGACGCTCTACGAGATCGGCAAGGCCTGCTCGTCGACCCTCGAGCTGAACGAACTCCTGGCGCTCATCGTCAGGACCAGCGTCAAGATCATCCGCGCGCGCGCGGCGGTGTTGCGCCTGCTCGACGAGGCGTCGGGCGAACTCAAGGTCACCGCCGATTACGGCCTCCTCGACGTCCCCGGCGCGCGCGACCCCATCAAGGTGGGCGAGGGCATCGCCGGCGAGGTGGCGGTCACGGGCCTCCCCATCCTGGTCAAGGACGCCCGCAACGACCCGAGGGTCCTCGACCGGGGCCGGCAGATCGTCTCGTCCATCCTCTGCGTCCCGCTCACCTTCAAGGGGCGCGTCATCGGGACCCTCTCGCTCTTCGACAAGGAGGGGGACGCGTCGGTGCGCGAGCGCGGGTTCGACGAGGACGACCGGTACCTGCTCTCCACCATGGCGAGCCAGATCGCCAACGCCATCGGCAACGCCGTCGTCTTCAACCGCATGGAGACGCTGGCGCGCGACCTCGAGCTCAAGAACCGGGAGCTGTCGATCCTCTACGAGGTCGGGCAGGCGATGATGACGACCATCCAGCGGGACCGGCTCCTGCACACCATCCTCACCGCCGTCACCATCGGCGACGGGCTCGGCTTCAACCGCGCGTTCCTCTTCCTCCACAACGAGGCGGAGGGCACCGTCGACGGCATCCTGGGCGTGGGGCCCGAGAGCGCGGAGGAGGCGGGCGCGGTGTGGCATCGCCTCGCGTCGGAGCGCCGCACGCTCGGCGACCTCGTGCGCAACGAGGACTTCGAGGTGAGCCTCGACACGCGCCTCAACCGGACCGTGCAGTCCATCCGCATCCCGATGACCGACGAGTCGAACGTGCTCGTGCGCACGCTCCTCGACAAGCAGGGGCACAACGTGCCGGACGCGCGGCGCGACCCGGGTGTGCCGGACTGGCTCGCGGACAAGCTCGACCTCGCCGCGTTCGCCACCGTGCCGCTCCTCGCCAAGGGCCGCGCGCTCGGCGTCATCCTGGTGGACAACCGCTTCAACCGGCGGCCCATCACCAACGAGGACCTGAGGTTCCTCCTCATGTTCGCCAACCAGGCGGGGCTCGCCGTGGAGTCGGCCACGCTCTATCGGAACCTCGAGATCGCCAACCGCGAGCAGCGCGCGATGCACCAGCGGCTGGTCCAGAACGAGAAGCTCGCGGCGCTCGGCGAGATGGCGGCCCAGGTGGCGCACGAGATCAGGAACCCGCTCGTGTCGATCGGCGGCTTCGCCCGCCGCCTCCACAAGCGGATCGGCGAGGACTCGCCCGACCGCGTGTACACGGAGATCATCCTCAAGGAGGTGAGCCGGCTCGAGCGGATCCTCAACGAGATCCTCGCCTTCTCCAAGGAGCACCGGAGCACGGCCTACGAGCCGCAGTCGCTCGAGGCGATCGTCGACTCGACGCTGCAGATGATGGCCGAGGCGTTCAAGGAGAACGGCGTCCGGGTCGTCAAGCGGTTCGACCCCGGCCTGCCGCCCATCGTCTGCGACGGGACGCAGATCCGTCAGGTCTTCGTGAACCTCTTCAACAACGCCCGCGAGGCGATGGGCAAGGGCGGGACGCTGACGGTTCGCCTCACCTCGGCCGACGGCCGCGGGCTCGGGCCGCACCTGGTGGCCGAGGTCGAGGACACCGGCGGCGGGCTCGCCGAGCCCGTCATGGACCACATCTTCAGGCCCTTCTACACGACCAAGGAGAGCGGGACCGGCCTCGGCCTCGCCATCGTCAAGCGGATCGTCCAGAATCACGCCGGCTCGATCGAGGTCGCGAACCGCCCCGGCCACGGCGTGACGTTCATCCTGCGGCTGCCGCTTCGCCCCGACCAGCAGGCCTCCGGGGAGACGCCGGCGGAGCCGGCGGCCGCGGTCGGAGGCTCCTGATGCCCCGAATCCTCATCGTCG
This sequence comes from Thermodesulfobacteriota bacterium, assembly GCA_036562265.1. Classification (GTDB taxonomy): domain Bacteria; phylum DASVDK01; class DASVDK01; order DASVDK01; family DASVDK01; genus DASVDK01. The sequence continues at coordinate 9,875 of DATCKS010000420.1, forward strand.
ACGACGAGTCGTCCATCGGCACCCTCTACCGGGAAGAGTTCGAGGACGAAGGCTACGAGGTGAAGACCGCCTCGAGCGGCGAGGAGGCGCTCGCCGCCCTCGACAGCTTCAAGCCCGACGTGGTGACGCTCGACATCAAGATGCCGGGCATGGACGGCATCGAGGTGCTCCGGACGATCAAGGAGCACCACCGGAAGCTCCCCGTCATCCTCTGCACCGCGTACGACGAGTACAAGGCCGACTTCGGCAGCTGGGCCTGCGACGCCTACGTCGTCAAGTCCTCCGACCTCGCCGAACTCAAGCAGGCCGTCCAGCGCGCGTTGAAGGGCAGCCAGGCGTGAGCTTCGTGAGCGGGCTCAAGGCCTTCCTGCGGGCCGACCGGAGCCGGGCGGCCGAGCACGCCTCCCCGGGACAGCTCGCCGCGCAGACGGCCATGCTGCTCGAGATCGGCCGGGCGATGTCCTCGTCCATGCAGTCGGTCGAGTTGACGCTCAAGCTCATCACGGAGGCGGTCACCGTCATCCTCGGCGTCGAGCGGAGCCTCCTGCTCCTCAGAGAACCCGGGACCGGCGACCTGGTGGCGCGCTCGGGCAGCGGGCTCCTCTCCGAGCCGCTCCTCGAGGGGCTTCGCGTGCCGAAGGGCACCGGCGTCATCGGGCGGGTCGCGGAAACCGGCGAGCCGGCGATCGTCCGCGACGCGACCGCCGAGCCCGACGCGCTCGAGGGGATCCTCGGCCGGGCCGGCGTCCGGTCGTTCCTCGTGGCGCCGCTCACGATCGGGGGGCGCACGCTCGGCGTGATCACCGCGGACACCAAGCGCGACCGGAGACCCTTCACCGACGGCGACCTCCGCCTGCTCACGGTCCTCGCGAACCTCGCCGCCATCGCCGAGGAGAACGCGGCCCTGGTCGAGCGGCTGCGCGCCAGGGCCGACCGGCTGCGCGGCCTCCTCGAGGTGGCGCAGGCGATGACCTCGACGGTCGAGGTGGACGCCCTCCTCGACCTCATCGTCGACAAGGCGATCGAGCTGATGCACGCCTCGTCCGGCTCGGTCATGCTCATCGACCCGGTGGACGAGCGGCTCGTCATCCGGTCGGCGCGCGGTCTCTCGGCCGAGGCGCGCCGCCGCATCCGGCTGCGGAAAGGGGAGGGGATCACGGGGTGGGTCGCCGCCCACGGCACGCCTCTGCGGGTCGCCGACGTGACGAAGGACCCTCGCTACGTCGTCGCCAACGAGAACGTGCGCAGCGAGCTGGCCGTGCCGATGAGCTGGGACGGCGCGGTCATCGGCGTCATCAACGTCGACCACTACCGGCTCGACGCCTTCACCGAGGACGACCAGGACCTCCTCGTGAGCCTCGCCGCGCTGGCCGCGGCGGCCATCCGCAACGCGAGCCTCGTCGAGGCGCTCAGGCAGAGCGGGACGCCCGGACCGAGCGCCGCCTAGAACCCGATGCCGATCCCGATGCCGAAGGTCACGGGGGGGCCGCCTCGCCGCTCCACCGGGAAGAGGTGCAGTTCGCGCGCCTCGACGACCGGGTAGGTGATCGTTCCGCCGCCGGGCACCTCTCGCGTCTCCGTCCGCACGACCTCGCCGCCGACGGCCACCCGCCTGCCCGGCGCGTAGATGGCCGGGTCGAGCCGTCTCGTGTCCACGGCGAGGAAGCGCCCCTCCGACCGGTCGGGATCGCCGGGACGGCCGGCGCTGTCGGCCGGCGTCTGGAGCACCTCGAGCACCGTGCCCCCGGCCGGTCCCGGGAAGGCGCCGAGCACGATCCCCGAGAGCACGACCGTCTTGCCCACGTACGCCGCCGGATCGGCCACGAGCGCCGCGAACGGCGGCTGGTCCTTCGCCGCCGCGCGGAGCGGCTCCGAGATCGGGTGACTCGCGCACCCGGCGAGGAGGACCGCGACGGCGACGGCGCCGAGTCGCCGCGTCATGACGCGCCGCCGCGCGGGCCGTCGAGGGGACGGCCGGTGCCGACGAAGACCGGCTCGCGGGCCGACTCGGCGCCGGTCGCGGGGCCGCCTCCGCCTCCGCCGTCCGGCGGCCAGGGCCGGATGACCGGTTCGGGGTCGGCCGCCTCGTCGCGGTGCACGAGGCCGGCCATGTGGAGGACGCCGATCCAGACGGCGCGCGAGTGCCGGTAGAAGGCGACGGGGAAGACGGCGGCGAAGAGGACGACGAGCGGCGTGAGGAGCGCGCGCGGCAGGGCGGTGAAGAACTCCAGGTAGGTCGCGAGCCCGCAGATGCCGAGCGTCGTGGCCATCGAGTTGACCCAGATGCCGCCCGCGACCTCGCCGGGGTCGCGCTCGAAGACGACCCCACAGACCGGGCAGCGCCGGTGGATGGCGAGGCCGCCGGCCCCCATGCGGCCGAGGCCGCAGGACGGACAGCGCAGGCGCGCGACGAGGCAGGCGGTCCGCAGGAGCCGCCAGCCGACGCTCGGCCGGTCGAGGAGCGACGAGCCCACGCCCATGCCTTACTGTACCGCGCCGGTCCCGGCAGGCCCGCCGATCGAGCCGCCGAGCGTCGAGGCGGCTCAGATCTGCGTCAGGGTGACCGACCGCCGGAAGCGGGCCAGCGCGGCGAGGAAGAAGACGGCGCCGATGATCGCGATGGCCAGGAAGCTCGGCCAGACCACCTCGAGGCCGGCGCCGCGGTAGAGAATCGCCTGCGCGAACTCCACGAAGTGCGTCGTGGGCGCCAGAAGCATGATGGTCTGGACCGCCTCCGGCATGCTCTCGCGCGGCGTCACGCCGCCGGAGAGGAGCTGGAGCGGCACGATGACGAGGATGATCAGGAGCCCGAGCTGCGGCATGGAGCGGGCGACGGTGCCGAGGAAGATCCCGATGGACGTGGTCGAGAAGAGGTGCAGGGTCGCGCCGAACAGGAAGAGCGGCACCGACCCGGCGATCGGGACCTCGAGGAGCCCCCGCACCACCACGAGGAGCGCGAACGCGGCCGCGGCCAGCACGACCGCGCCGTTGGCCCAGACCTTGGCCGCCATGATCTCGATCGGGTGGAGCGGCATCACGAGCAGGTGCTCGAGCGTCCCGTGTTCGCGCTCCCGGATCAGCGCGGCGCCGGTGAGGATGATCGAGAGCAGGGTGATGTTGTTGATGATTTCCATCACGCCGCCGAACCAGACGCCGTTCAGGTTCGGGTTGAACCGGACGCGGATCACCTGCTCGATCCGGGACGCGGAGGTGAGGCCCTCGCGCCTGAGGAAGTGGTCGACCTCGGCCGCCACGATCCGCTGGACGTAGGTCGTGCCGATGAACGCCTGGGTCATCCGCGTGGCGTCGACGTTGAGCTGGATGGCCGGCTGCCGTCCCGTCACGACGTCGCGCTGGAAGTCGGGCGGGACGTCGAGCACGAACGTGAAGCGACCGGCGTCGAGGCCGGGATCGACCTCGGCGCGGTCGATCGGGACGGGCGGCCGGAAGTACGGGCCGCGGAAGGCGTCGGCGATCTGTCTCGAGAGCGGGGAGCGATCCTCGTCGACCACCGCGATCGGCGCGTCGTGCAGCTCGAGCGACGCCGCCCTCGCCGTGACGTAGATCCCGAACGTGAACGTCCACACGAGGACGACCAGGAGCGGCCGGTCGCGCCACAGACTGATCAGCTCCTTGAGCCCGAGGTGGAGGACGTTGCCCGGGTGCGCGCGGGTCATCGGGCCTGCTTCCGCAGGAGGACGACGCCGAGGAGCATCACGACCGGAACGAAGGCCGCCAGGGCGAGGAGCGGGCCGGCGAGGTCGCCCGGTCCCAGCGCCTTGTTGAAGGTCCCGCGACTGACGAGCAGGAAGTACGTCATCGGGTAGACGTATCCCAGAAGGCGGCCGCCCCCCTCGAGCGACGACACCGGATGGAGGAGCCCCGAGAACCGGACGGCGGGCAGGAGTGTCAGGATGGCGGTTCCGGCCAGGGCGGCGACCTGCGTCCGCGTGAAGGCCGACACCAGGAGGCCCATCCCGGTCGAGGCGACGACGTACAGGAGCGCCCCCGTCGTGAGCGCGAGCAGGCTGCCCCTGAGCGGGACGCGGAAGACGAAGACCGCGAGCGCAACGAGCCCGAAGAAGCTGAGCATGGCGAACCCCACGTACGGCGCCTGCTTGCCGAGGAGGAACTCGACCCGCGTGACCGGCGTGACGTAGAGGTTCGTGATGGAGCCGAGTTCCTTCTCTCGCACCACGGCGAGCGCCGCGAGGATCGCGGGGATGAGGAGCAGGAGGAGCGGGATGACGGCCGGGACCATCGCGGGAAGGCTGCGGAGGTCCTGGTTGTAGCGGTACCGGACCTCGACGCCGGCCCCCGCGGCGCCGGGCGCGGGAGTGGAGCGGCGCGCGGCGAGGTCCTCGAGGTAATCGAGGTGGATCCCCTCCGCGTAGCCCCGGATCGTCTCGGCGCGGAACGGCATGGCGCCGTCCACCCAGAAGCCGACCTCCGGCGAACGCCCGCGTTCGAGGTCGCGGCCGAACCCGGGGGGCACCTCGATGGCGAGCGCCAGCTCGCCGCTCCGCAGGCGCCGGTCCATTTCGGCCGGGTCGGCGATGGGCGGTCGCTCCACGAAGTAGCGCGAGCCGGCGATGCTCTCGAGGTAGTCGCGGCTCGCGGGGCTCTGGTCGCGATCGAGGGCGGCGAAGGCGATGTCCTCGACGTCGAAGGTGATCCCGAAGCCGAGGATCAACATCAGGAACGCCGAGCCGACGAGGGCGAACGCGAGGCGCATCGGGTCGCGCGAGAGCTCCAGCGTCTCGCGCCAGGCGCACGCGGCGAGCCGCTGCAGGCTCACGGGGACGCGGCGGGCCGCCCTCGCCGGCGCGGCGCCCGCCGGCACCGGACCGGCCGGCGCGCGCCAGGCCTCCTCCGCCGACTCCGGGGCCGCGTCCTCGATGTAGCGGACGAACGCCTCGTCGAGCGACGCGGCGCCGCGCGCCCGAACGAGTTCGGCCGGCGCGCCGACGGCCAGCACGCGGCCGGCGTGCATGAGCGAGATCCGGTCGCAGCGCTCCCCCTCGTTCATGAAGTGCGTCGACACGAAGATGGTCACCCCGTCGCGGCGCGCGAGGTCGACGAGCAGCTCCCAGAACCGATCGCGCGCCACGGGGTCGACGCCGGAGGTCGGCTCGTCGAGGATCAGGACCTCGGGGTCGTGGACCACCGCGACCGCGAGCGACAGGCGCTGGCGGATGCCGAGGGGGAGCGAGCCCGCCAGGTCGTCCGCCCGGTCGGCCAGGTCGAACCGTTCGAGCCGGGCGGCGACGCGCGCCGGGATCTCGGCGGCGGGCAGCCTGAAGAGCCGGGCGTGCAGCTCGAGGTTCTGGCGCACGGTGAGCTCGCCGTAGAGCGAGAAGGTCTGGGACATGTAGCCGACCCTGCGGCGCGTCTCCATGTCGTCCGGATCGATCGGCCGGCCGAAGAGCGCGGCGCTCCCCTCGGTGGCGGGGAGAAGGCCGGTCAGCATCTTCATGGTCGTCGTCTTGCCCGATCCGTTCGAGCCGAGGAAGCCGAAGATCTCGCCGCGCTCGATCCGGAAGCTCACGTGGTCGACCGCCACGAAGTCGCCGAAGCGCTTCGTGAGCCCGCGGGCCTCGATGGCGACCTCGCGGCCGGCGGCCCGGCGCGGGGGGATCACCACCTCGCGGTGGCCGCGGCGCTTCTCCTCGGGGAGGAGCCGGATGAAGGCGGCGTCCAGATCCGCCGTTCCCGTGCGCGACATGATGTCGGCGGGCGTGCCTGCGGCCAGCACCCGGCCGGCGTCCATGGCCGCCAGCCAGTCGAACGTCTCGGCCTCCTCCATGTAGGCGGTGGACACGATCACGCTCATGCCCGGCCGCTCTGCGCGGATCCGCCCGACGAGCCCCCAGAACTGGCGGCGCGACAGCGGGTCGATGCCGGTCGTCGGCTCGTCGAGGATCAGGAGGTCGGGATCGTGGATGAGCGCGCAGCAGAGGCCGAGCTTCTGCTTCATGCCGCCGGACAGCTTGCTCGCGGCGCGGTCCCTGAACGGCGCGAGCCCCGTGCTCTCGAGGAGTTCGTCGATGCGCCGGGCTCGCGCGTCGGCGGGCTGGCCGAACAGCCGGCCGAAGAAGTCGACGTTCTCGAGGACCGACAGGGAGAGGTAGAGGTTCCTCCCCAGCCCCTGGGGCATGTAGGCGATCCGCGGGGAGACCGCGCTGCGGAACTCGGCGGACCGCATGTCGCCGCCCAGCACCTCGACGGCGCCGGCCTGCACCTTGCGGGCGCCGGCGACGAGGCCGAGGAGGGTCGACTTGCCGACGCCGTCCGGCCCGATGAGCCCCGCCAGGCAGCCGGCGGGGACGTCGAGATCGACCGCGTCGAGGGCCAGCGCGTCGCCGTAGCGGTGGGTCAGGCCCCGTACGCGGACGACCGGAGGCGGCGCGAGGGTCATTGCGGCAGGTTGACCTCGAGGAACTCCGGCCACTCGGCATTGGGGTCGAGGCGGACGTAGGCGACGCCGGGGAGCCCCGTCTTCACCGTCTCCTCGTATCGGGCGAGGAGGTCCGGGTCGATCCTGACCTTCACGCGGAACATGAGCGTCTCGCGCTCGGACCGCGTCTCGACCGCCTTCGGGGTGAACTGCGAGCGGGAGGCGACGAAGGAGACCGTGGCCGGGATGACGTGTTGCGGGGCGGCGTCGAGCACGATCCGCGCCTCCGCGCCGATGGCCGTCCGGCCGGCCTGCTCCGTCGGCAGGAAGATCGTCATGTAGACGTCGCGGAGGTCCAGCACGGTCACGACCCGGCCCCCGGCCGAGAGGACCTCGCCCGGCTCGGCGAGGCGGTAGAGGACGCGGCCGTCGATCGGCGAGGTGAGCGCGCTGTCGGCGATCTCCGTCGAGATCCGCTCGACCTCGGCGGTGGCCGCCGCGATGGCGGCCTCGGTGAAGTTCACGTCGATCCGGGCCGCGGTCAGCGCCGCCTCGGCCGCCTGTCGCTGGGCCTCGGCCTCGGCCAGCGCGGCCTCCGCGGCATGGCGTGCCGCCCGTTCCTGGGCCAGGAGCGCCGAGGCCGCCTGCGCCGCGCTCAGGTCCTGGTCGAGCTGCTGCCTGGGGATCAGTTGCTCGTCGAACAGCGCCTGCGAGCGCTGGAGCGACTTCCTGGCCAGCTCGGCCTCGCTGCGGCGCTGGGCGATGGCGGCATCCGCGCGGCCGAGGGCGCTCCTCCGCTGGGCGACGGCGGCCGTTGCGCTGCGAAGGTCGCTCTCGCGCTGCAGGACGGCGGCCATCGCGCGCCGCCGGTCCTCGCGCGCCTGCGCGACCCTGGCCTCGGCCCCGCGCAGTTGCGCCTCGAGGTCCTTCGTGTCCATGCGGGCGAGGACCTGGCCGGCCTCGACCATGTCGCCCTCGGCCACGAGCACGGCCTCGAGCCGGCCGGACCTCTTGGTGGCGACGTCGTACTCGGTCGCCTCGATGCGCCCGTTCCCGTATGCGAAGCCGTCGGGAAGGCCGGGATTCCGGACGCGCTGCCAGACGACCAGGCCGGCGACGACGACGAGCACGGCAGCGGCGGCCGCGATCCAGCGCCACGGGCGCCTGGCCCCTTGCCGTGCGTTCCGGGCTGTCACACGCCTTGCCCCCCGTCGACGCCGGTCGCGAATGCACGCGCGGTGCCAGGCCCGGCGTTCGCGACTCACCTGCGCCGGGAGGCGAACGCCCTCGACCCTGGGAAGGATGGGAGGTCCTGGACGAGGAAGAGAGAGTTGGTGGAGCTGAGCGGGATCGAACCGCCGACCTCTGCGTTGCGAACGCAGCGCTCTCCCAGCTGAGCTACAGCCCCATGCCGTTGCGGTGAGGAGTCACTCACCGAGGCCGCGGCAGCGGCCGGGTGAGGTGTGGGAGGCTACCGGGAGCCGTTGACGAGCGAAAAGTCTACCCGACGCCCATGGGAGCGTCAAGCGAGGGGCGGTCTCGCGCCGGGCGCATTGACCGGCCCGGACCGGGGGCGGCACAATCAGCCCCCATGTCCTCGGTCGCCCCCCTGCCAGCCCGGCGTTCCCTCGCGGAGGTCGCCGTCGCCCTGCCGGTGGGGGGGACGTTCCACTACCTCGTCCCGCCGCCCCTCGACGCGCGACTCGCCCTCGGCCACCGCGTGCTCGTCCCCTTCGGCCGGCGCCAGGTGACCGGCTACGTGGTCGGCTTCCCCGAGGCCGCCGAGGTGGACGGCCTCAAGGCCATCGCCGCCCTTCTCGACGACGGCGACCCGCTGGTGCCGCCCGCGCTCCTCGACCTCCTGCGCTGGGTGGCCGACTACTACCTCGCGCCGCTCGGCGAGGTCTGCCGGACGGCGCTGCCGGGCGGGCTCGCGCCGGCTTCCTCGCGCCGCCTCGTGCTCACGCCGGAGGGGTTCGCCGCCGCCCGTGCGCTCGAGACCGAGGGGGGGGCCGACACGGCCGAGGCTCGGCTGCTCCGCCGGCTGGCCGCCTCCGCCGACGGCCTCCTCCTCCGATCGGCGCTCGCGGGGGCCGGGCGGTCGGGGAAGCGAGCGCTGTCGGCGCTCAGGCGCAGGGGCCTCGTCACGCTCGCCGAACGGGTCGGAGAGGACCGGGCGAAGCCGAGGCGCGAGACGATCGTCCGCCTGGCCGGCCCGCTCGACGAGCCGGCACTCGCCCGCCTCGGCCGGCGCGCGCCGAAGCGCGTGGCCGTCCTCCGGTTCCTCCGCGAGCGCGGGCCCACGCCGCTTGCGGCGTTGCGCGCCGCGTTC
>DATCKS010000424.1:0-6757 GCA_036562265.1 Thermodesulfobacteriota bacterium
CGGCGGGCCTCCGGCGCGCCTTCCTGAGGCGCGCGCCTCTCTGACCATCTCGACGCGGCCCTCGTGCCTCGAAGTCGCGCCTGGCGGGCGATTGCCAGGCGTAGGGGGCCTCTCCACGCGGGATCCGTGCCGCGCGGCGCGTCCTGATCGCAAGCTGTCAAGCGAATTCTTCAGAATTCTTCAACGACGCACGCTGCTCTCCCAACTCGGTCCGAACCGAGTTGGCCGCATGGAGAGAGCCGGTCGCGCGCTGTGCACCGCCTCCGCGCCGGGGAGGCCGTTTCCCGGCTCGCGCAGAGGAGGAGGTTTCTCGCCATCGGGATCTACATGGGGATCTACGCGTGAGCGCGGGTCACCGTGGCATGAAGCGCGGGGAACGAGTCGGCTGCGGCCCGTGGAAGGCGAGCCCGTCAGGCCCCCGACGTGTGGCCGCCCGGAAAACGGACAGGCCTGACCCCATGGAAAATGGAAAGGCCTGACACCAAGAAGGCCGCCCGTCAGGCCACGGCGCGGAGGGCGACGACCGTGGCGACGCCGACGGCGATCGTCGCGAGGAGCGGCAGGCGGGTCGCGGCGACCGCCGTGACGAGGGCCGCCGTCGTCTCCGGCCAGCCGGTGGCCAGCGCCGTCGGGGCGATCACCGCCACGAGGACGGCCGGCGGGATGGCGTCGAAGGCGGTCCTGGCTCGCCCGCGGAGCGCGAGCCTGCCGCCGACGAAGAGACCGGCGATCCGGGTGAGGTAGGTGACGACCGCCATCACGACGATCGTCGCGAGCGTCACCGGATCGACGCTCATGTTGCCTCGTCCGGCCCCGCGGCCCAGTAGGCGGCGGCGATCCCGGCGAAGGCGCCGGCCGCCACGTGCCAGGGCGGCCCGACGGTGACGTGGGTCAGCGCCGAGGCCGCGCCGCTCGCGGCGATCGTGACCCCGGTGACGCGGCCCCGCCAGAAGGCGGCGACGAGCCCGATGAAGAGCGCCGTGAAGGCGAAGTCGGCGCCGATCCGATCGGGGTCGCCGACGAGCGAGCCGAGCCAGGCGCCGAGCAGGGTCGAGCCGACCCAGACGGGGAGGAGCGCCGTCGCCATCGGGAACCAGTACCCCGGCCTCACCGGCTGCGTCAGGGCGCGCCGCTCGGCGAGGGCCCAGGACTCGTCGGTGAGGACGTAGAAGCCGACGAGCCGCTCAAGCCGGGAGAAGCCGGCGAGCTTGGGGCCGAGCGAGGCGCCCATCAGCACGTGGCGGGCGTTGACGAGGAGGGTCGAGAAGGCGAGCGCGAGGACCGGCACCGGATAGGTCCAGAGCTGCAGGGCCGCGAACTGCGCCCCGCCGGCGAAGACCAGGAGCGACATCAGCCCGGCCTCCGCAACGGACAGCCCCCTGGCCGCGCCGAGCGCGCCGAAGAGCGCGCCGATGGGGACGGCGGCCACCACGACCGGCGCGATGTCGCGCAGACCCTCGCGCGCCTCCGCGCACCCGCTCATCGGGAGACCGCCCTGCGGTAGGCGGCCGGCGTGACGCCGACGCGGGCCTTGAAGACGCGGGTGAGGTGCGCCTGGTCGGAGAACCCGGTGGCCGCGGCGACCTCGGCCGGGGAGTCCCCCCGCCGCAGCCGCGCCCTGGCGGCGTCGACCCGGCAGTTGACGAGATAGGCGTGCGGCGTGAGGCCGGTCTCGCGCCGGAAGGCGCGGATGAGGCGGTGGCGCGTGAGGCCGGCCTCGGCCGCGAGATCGGCGAGCGTGAGGTCTTCGCCGTGGCGCTCGGCGAGCAGCGCCTTGACGCGCGCCACCGGACCCGGCTCGCGCCCCACGGCCGCCGGGACGATGCGGGCATGCCGGACGAGGCAGTGCGCGTAGGCGCCGAAGAGCCGCTCGTCCGCCGCGAGCGCGTCCGCTCCCGCCTCCAGCAGGCGGTGCGCGGCGGCGAAGAGCGCGACGCCCTCGGGATCGTGGACCACCGGCTCCGGGAAGAACGGGCTACCCACGGCGGCGCGTTCCGAGACCTCCGCCGCGATGCGCCTGAGCAGCGCGGCCGTCGGATAGGTCGTGCGGTAGCTGTAGCCCTCGCCGTACGGGGCGCCGTCGTGCACGTCCTCGGGGTTCGTGAAGATGAAGTCGCCCGGGCGTGCGTAGCAGAGGCGGCCGCGGACGGTCAGGCTCTCGCAACCGGCCGAGACCGCGCCGATCACGTAGGTGTCGTGCGCGTGCAGGGCGTACCGATGGGTGCGGAAGGTCGCCGCGAGGCACTCGAGCCCGTCGAAGCGCTCGGCCGTGAAGAAGCGCGCCCGCTCGCCCTCCGCAAGGGGCGCAGTCGGCGGGGCGCCGGCTCGCGTGATCGTCTCCATCGGCCTAGTGTAGTCCTTCGCCGACGCCGCCTGTCTTGAAGAAAAGTCTCAGCCCCGCTTCGGCTCCGGCAGGAAAAAGGCCGCCACGAGGCCGAGGACCGGGGTGAGGGCGGCCGTCCAGAGCGCCGCCGGCAGGCCGAAGCGGTCGGCCACCATGCCGAGCACCCACGCGCCGATGCCCCCCGCGCCGATCGCCAGGCCGACGATCAGTCCCGAGGCCATGCCGTGGTGGCGCGGCAGGTAGGCCTGCGCGAGGACCACCGAGGTGGTGAAGGTGGCCACCAGGACGAAGCCGAGGCCGGCCAGGAGCGCGAAGTGCACCCAGATCGGCATCGAGCGGGTGGCGAGGAGGAAGAGGACGGCCAGCGGCGTGCCGAGGACGAACGCGCTGATCATGAAGCGCCGCGCGCCGATCCGGTCGGCGAGGACGCCGCCGACGAGCGTGCCGACGGCGCCGGCGCCGAGGAAGACCGAGAGGAGCGGCCCGGTGAGCCGCGGATCGGCCCCGAGGACGTCCCGGTAGTAGAAGGGGATGTAGGTCGTGAAGCCGAGCTGCGACCAGGAGCGGAACATGACCACGACGACGAGCAGCACCATGGCGCCGACCAGCGTCGGCGCGACGCCACCCGCCGCGGCCCGCTTCGCCGCGGTCTGCCGCGCCAGGTAGGGCTGCACGGCGAAGAGCAGGGCGGCGACGAGGAGCGGGTGCACCGCCATGCCGAGCGAGCCGGCCGCCCCGAAGCGCGCCAGGTACAGCGCGATCAGGGCCGGCCCGACGGCGATGCCGATGTTGCCGCCGACCGAGAACCAGGAGATCCCCGTGGCCTTGTAGTCGCCGGCCACGCTGGCCGCGGTCTTGTACCCCTCGGGGTGGTAGGCCGCGATGCCGACGCCGGCGACGACCGTCAGGGCGAGGACCGTCCAGTAGGACGGGGCGAGCCCGATCAGGGCGAACCCGACGCCGGCCAGGAACACCGCCCAGGGGAGCAGCCACCTCCGGGCGCTCCGGTCCGAGAGGTAGCCGAAGGCCGGCTGGATGACCGACGAGGTCAGGTTCGAGATGAGGATGATCGCCCCGGCCGCCTCGTACGACAGGCCGTGCACGTCGCGGAGCGTCGGCAGGATGGCCGGAAAGGCCCCCTGGATGCTGTCGACCGTGAGGTGGCCCACGGCCAGGAGGCCGAGCATCTTCGCATTGGGCTTGACGCGCTCGCGCGGGAAGGCGGCTTCGGCGACGCTGCTCACGCTGCGGACCTCGCGCGGCCGAGGAGCACGAGCGCGACGCCGGCCAGGATGACGACCATCGACACGATGGTCGTCCCGGTGATCCGCTCGCCGGCGACCAGCGCCCCGAGGACGACCGCCACGACCGGATTCACGTAGGCGTAGCTCGTGGCCAGGGCGGGCCGCACGCGCCCCAGCAAGTAGATGTAGGCGCTGTAGCCGACGAGCGAGCCTGCCACGATCAGGTAGACGAAGGCCCAGAGGGCCCGGGCCGACGGCCAGGCCGTCAGCCGCTCGCCCACCGCGAGCCCGAGCAGGACCAGCGCCGCCCCTCCGACGAGGAGCTGGGCGGCCACCGCCATGAGGCCCGACGGCATCGACAGGTGTCGGCTCCAGGCCGATCCGAAGGCCCAGCATACCGCGGCGAGCAGGAGGGCGACGGCCCCCGCCGGGTGGGCCCGGAGATCGGCGCCGGTGTTGAGCAGGACCACGCCGGCAAGACCGAGGGCGAGACCGGCCCACTCCACCCGGCTCGGCCAGCGGCCGAAGAGGCCGGCGAAGAGGCCGGTCCAGATGGGGGTCGTGGCGATCACGACCGCCGCGACCCCGGAGGCGACCCACTGCTCGGCATAGGCGACGCCGCCGTTGCCCCCGACGAGCAGGAACGTGCCGACGATGCCCGCGCCTCGCCACTCGGCCGCCGTCGGGGCCGGCGCGCCGTGCAGCCGGAGCAGCGGGTAGAGGAGGGCCCCCGCGATGACGAAGCGGATGCCGCCCATGAGGAAGGGGGGGAAGCCCTCGATCGCCATGGCGATGGCGAGGTAGGTCGAGCCCCAGATGACGTAGAGCAGCCCGAGCGCCGTGTAGATGCCGGCGCGGCTGCCGGCCCGACCGGACGCCTCGACGGCGGCCGCGGCGTCTTCCCGGGACGCCGTCCGGCCGGCTACCGACACACGACGCTCAGGAGCGCGACGGCGCCGGCCGCCGCCGCCACGAGGGCCGCGACGTCGATCACGCGCGAGCGATCGGTAGCGAGGCTCGTCGACAAGACGGGGCGTACCGTGCGCGAGTCCTCGGGGAGGGGCACCGGGACGATGACGTGGAGCCAGGCGTAGCGGCTCGACGCGCCGGCGGGCGGCTCCTCGTGGGCCGTCGCGAGCCGCGTCCAGGCGCGCCGCGTGAGCGTCGGGGACAGAGAGCTCATACCGCACCTCCTGCGGGGACCAGCTTGCGTCGCACGAGGTCCGCCGCAAGCTCCTTCACCATCTCGATGCTGCCGCGATCGATCTGCTTCTCGACCAGGATTCGCTGCTGCCCGGGCGCAAGAAGCGGCTCCACGATCGACTGCGACCCGTCGGCGTAGACGACCACGTCGGCGCCGGCGAGCGCCTGCGGCACCCCCTCGGGCTCGACGATGTGCGCGAAGGCGATCGGCCGCTCGGGGCCGATGACGTTGCGCAGCGAGGTCACGAGGCCGCGCGCGCAGACGGGGCTCACGCCCACGGCGGCGATGCGCGCCTGCTCGTCGAGGGCCATGATCCGCATGAGCGTCTGGATCGACGGCCCCATGTACAGGCCGGCCACCTTGATGCCGGTCCCCTCGAGGAGCCCCTCCACCTCGTTCACGTGGAAGAAGGTCGTGACCGCCAGGTCGACGTCGCCGAGCGCCTGCCGCCCGGCGGCGATGCGCGCCGCCAGCTCCTCGACCGTGGCGATGGAGAGCCGCGCCCCCAGCTCGGTGGCGAACGCGTCGCGCATGTCGTCGAGGTCGACGGCGTTGCACTCGACGAGGAGCACGTGGGCCTGCGTCGTACCCCCCTCGGGCGCCTGCGCCACGGCGGTCGCGGCGTCGAGGAACTCTCGGGCCGTGACGCCGAGGGCGCGCACCCTGTCGAACGCCTCGCGCACGGCCGCCATGACCTCCGCGTGGCGGGCGTCGACCGCCGATCCGATCGACTCCGCGACGAACGTGCCCCGCCCCTGCTCGACCCGCAGGAGACCCTGCGCCTCCAGCTCCCGGTAGGCGATGGCCACCGTGTTGTGGTTGATCCGCAGGTAGCCGGCGAGCTGGCGCACCGTCGGAAGCTGCTCCCCGGGCTTGAGCGAGCCGGAGCGGATGAGGCTGCCGAGCTGCGCCGTGAGCTGCCGATGGATCGAGAACGGGCTACGCTTGTCGATCGCGAGGCCGGGGACGGACACGGGTGCCGGGACTCCTGATTGTCTGGTGTCTATATCCAAACTGTACAATTACACTGTACACTCGAGGTCGGCGTGTCAAGTGATTTTCCCGTGAGCCCATTCGGGCCGAAGATCGCCATCGACCCGGACGGCGTCTGGCTGGTGGACGGCGATCCGGTCGTCCACCCGACCGTCCTGGCCGAGCTGGTCGGGCGCCTCGCCCGCCGGCCGGACGGTACCCACGTCATCCGCGCCGGCGGCGGCGAGGTCGTCGTCGACGTGGCGGAGGCCCCCTTCGTGGTCCGGACGCTCGAGGTGGAACGGGGGGCGGATGGTCGCATCGCCCGGATCGACGCGCGGCTCAGCGACGGGACCGAGGAGGCGATCGATCCGAAGACGCTGCGCCGCCTGGCCGCTCCGGCGGGGGGGCCGGACGGTGCCCGCTTCGCCTGCAGCGTCAAGGGAGGGCGTTTCGAGGCCCGGCTCTCACGCTTCGCCACCTACCATCTCCTCGCCGAGGCGGAGCCCACAGAGGACGGCCGCGCCCGGCTCGAGACGTCCAGCGGGACGGTGATCCTCTAGGGGGTGCCGGAGCAGCGCACCACCCATGTAACGTGCTTCCCGGTCGATAGCCGGTTACAGCATGGAGCCCGACCAGTAACGTGTCAAGCGGGGTTCAGGCGTTACGGGTCGTGACTTGCCGGACGTCGACGAGGTGACCGTCCCGAGGCACGACCCCGACCGGAATCCAGTCCGCCCCGTCCGCTCCCTTCCCGCACCGAACGCGCCAAGCCCGCGACTTGCGGGGCCGCCGCGCCGGCACGCCTGCTGCTCCTCCACCGCCTGTCGCGCCTCGGGCCGGTCCGGGGCTCCTTCGGGGAGGGACTCGAGATGTTCGTGCGGGTGCTGAGGAACGAGCGTGGCGTGCCAGCCCACAAGCTCGCCGACGTGGAACTGGTCTTCGACGAGGGGCCGCTCGCGGGGCTCAAGCTCGTCGGCACGGCCATCTGGG
>DATCKS010000335.1:0-2092 GCA_036562265.1 Thermodesulfobacteriota bacterium
CGGCCGCAGGCGATGTTGAACGGCACCGAGCAGAGGTCGCCCTCCTTGATGAACTCGACCCCCGGTCCGACCTCCACCACCTCCCCGGTGATCTCGTGGCCGAGGATGAGGCCCTCCGGCGCGGTCGTGCGGCCGCGGACCATGTGCTGGTCCGAGCCGCAGATGTTCGTCGCGACGCACCGGAGGATCGCGGCGTGCGGCAGCTTGCGCCCCACGTTCGCCGGGTTGACGCCCGGCCCGTCCTTGAGCTCGAACGTCGGGTAGTCGATGGTCTGGACCTCGACCTTGCCGGGGCCCATGTAGGCGACGCCTCGGTTGTCGGGCATCAGGGCACTCCTTCTGGTCCGGGGACAGGGGTGGGGTCGCGGCTAGCCGCCGCAGATCGGTGGGGGAGCGGCGTCACGGACGGCTCCGCGGGGCCGGGCGCCCGACGGCGCCCGGCTCCCCGAGGGGCTCCACGCCCTCGCCCTCGCGCGGGACGTCGGCACCCTCGATGTCGCCCGCGGTGCCCTGCGGCACGGCCCGCTCGGCCTCGCTCGGCCGTGCGACGAAGTCGTAGGCGAGCGTCGCCGCCACGCCTCCGATGATCGGGCCGATGATGTAGGCGGCGAGGTCGCCCCAGAACGTCTCGCTGCCGGCGATCGAGCCGACGAGCAGCGGGCCGAACGTGCGGGCCGGGTTGAGGGAGCCGCCGGTGAAGGCGCCGATGAGCAGGATGCCCGTGGTGACGGCGAGGCCGATCATGAGGCCGGCCCAGCCGCCGGGCGCGCGGCGGTCGACCGCGAGCGCCATGACCGCGGTGAGCAGCAGGAACGTCGCGAGCGCCTCGGCGATGATCGCCTGGAGGTAGTTCACCCCGTCGGCGATGCTCGTCTGGCCCATCCCGGCGTCCTCGGCGATGTCGCCGAGCATCGCCCAGATGAGCAGGGCCGCGACGGTCGCGCCGACGAGCTGGGCGCCGACGTAGTGGGGCACCTCGCGCCAGGGGAACCTCCCCGCCGACGCCAGCCCGATCGTCACCGCCGGGTTGATGTGCGCCCCCGACGTGTTGCCGTAGGCGTAGACCGCGATGGCGATCGCGAGGCCGAACGCGATGGCGATCATGCCGAGCCCGGCGTACTCGATGACCCCCTCGTTGAGGGTCACCGCCGCCACCACCGCGCCGGCGCCGAACAGGACGAGGATCCCGGTCCCGATCGCCTCCGCCACGAGCCGGCGCGTCAGCTCGGGCGTCATCGTGCCACTCCCCTCTGGCATCTCTCCTCCTCTCGCTTGGCGCGCCTCATACCCCGCGGGGGAGCCCGCCAACGTCCGATCGAGAACACGCCGGGGAACCCGGGTGGGGCGAGGGGCCTGAACGGGCCGGTCTAGCGCCCGGGCGCGAAGGCGAGCGAGACGATCGCGTCGAGCGTCCGCTCGCCGAGCTCGCGGTGGCGGTCGCGCAGGTAGGCGGCGACGTCGTGGCGGGCCCGGCCGGCGTCGGCGAGGTCGAACGCCGTCAGCAGCGCGGCGAGCACGCGGACGCGCGCGACGGATCCGCGCCGCAGCGGCAGCACGTCGAGCGCCGCCCGGGCGCGGGCGGCGGCGTCGGCGAGCCGGTCGGATCGGTCGGTCAGCGGCACGGGCACGGCAGGATACCCGGACGCCCGCCGCCGCCCTGAAAAGGCTCGTTCAGCCCGTCGGGACGCCGCGCGGGAAGCAGCCGCGCCGCTCCTCGTCGAGCTCGATCCAGGGCTGGGCGGAGCTGCACCAGGCCTCGATCTCCGGCCGCAGCCACGACCGGTCCTCCAGCGTGCCGGCCTTGATGAGGGCGATCCCGGGCATCGCCTCGGGCAGGCTGGCGATCGGGGAGCCGCACGCCGAGCAGAACCGCCGGTCGACCGGGAGCTTCGTGTCCGTGCCGATCGTCTGGAAGGTCGCGAGGGTGTCGCCGGAGACCTCGAACGCCTCGCGCGGCACGGCCACGACGATCGAGAACGACGTCCCGGTCTGCTTCTGGCAGTCCGTGCAGTGGCAGATCGCCGTCACCAGCGGCTCGGCGTCGCAGCGGTAGGTCACCGAGCCGCAGAGGCAGCTGCCGTCGAGCTTGCCC
>DATCKS010000030.1:0-1846 GCA_036562265.1 Thermodesulfobacteriota bacterium
GGCCGACGGCAGTCCGGCGGGGGCGGAGCTGACGAGTCGGGTGGTGGCGGCGGCGGCGGCGCGGGGGGTGCTGGTGACGCGGTGCGGCCCCCACACGCTGCGCCTGTGCCCCGCCCTCACCATCCCCCGCGACGACCTCAAGGCCGGCGCCCAGACCCTCCTCGAGGCCGTCCACGACGTCTTCGGGAGGGCCTGACCATCATCGCGACACGACGACACCGGTTCACGGGAGAGGACGTGGCCATCGCCATCGCACATCGCACCGAAGAGAAGATCCAGGGCGCGCCGGTACGCGTCGTGCGCCTCGAGAAGGCGTACGGTCCGGTACGCGCCGTCGACGGCGTCTCGATCGACGTCCGGGCGGGCGAGTTTCTTGCCCTCCTCGGCCCGAGCGGCTCGGGCAAGACGACGATCCTCATGACCATCGCCGGCTTCGAGCAGCCGACCGCCGGCGCCGTCTACATCGGCGACCGGCCGGTGACGCACGTGCCGCCCAATCGGCGCAACGTCGGCATGGTCTTCCAGAAGTACGCGCTCTTCCCGCACATGACGGTCTGGGACAACATCGCCTTCCCGCTCCGCATGCGGAAGGTGCCGGCGCGAGAGATCGCCGAGCGGGTCGAACGGGCCCTCGACCTCGTCCGGCTCGCCGGCTACGGGTCTCGCAAGCCGGGCCAGCTCTCCGGCGGGCAGCAGCAACGGGTCGCCCTCGCGCGCGCGATCGTCTACCGCCCGCCCGTTCTCCTGATGGACGAGCCGCTCGGCGCCCTCGACAAGAAGCTCAGGGAGCAGATGCAGCTCGAGGTGAAGCACCTGCAGCAGAGCCTCGGCGCGACGGTTATCTACGTCACGCACGACCAGGACGAGGCGCTCACGATGGCCGACCGCATCGCCGTGCTCAACGAGGGGCGCCTCGAGCAGATCGGCCCGCCCGAGGAACTCTACGAGCGGCCGGCCAACAGCTTCGTCGCCGACTTCATCGGGGAGACGAACTTCCTGACGGGGCGCGTCGACACGCCAACCGGTGGGGCATGTACGGTGCTCCTCGACGGCGGGCCGGTCGTGTCCGGCATCTGGGCCGGTCCCGACGCGGAGCCGGCCATCGGCACCCCGGTGAAGGTAGCCGTCCGTCCGGAGCGGATCGTCCTCCGTCGAGCCGATGAGCGCGGCCCCCAGGGGTACGCGGGCGTGATCGAGGAGACCGTCTACGCCGGCAACTCGCTCGTCTGCATGGTCCGGCTCGGTCCGGGCCTGCAGGTGACGGCGCGCGTGCCGAGCGGCAGCGGGCAGCGCCGCTGGCGTGTCGGCGACCGGGTCGGCGCCGCGTGGCGCGTCGAAGACGCCCGCGTGTATCCGAACGTCGGCCGGTGAGCGGCATGCGTCTCCCGGCACTCCGGCAGCAGAGCCTGGGTGGCAGCGTCCGGTACTACAGTCCGGTGGCCAGCGTCCTGTTGCTCGCGCCGCTGGCGCTCCTCCTGATCGGACTCTTCGCGTACCCCATCGGCCGACTGCTCGCGGCGAGCCTCTGGGACCCGAGCTTCACGCTCGTGCACTACCGGCGTCTCTTCGCCGAGCCGCTCTACCTGGCGATCCTCCTGCGCACGATCCGAATCGCGGCGCTGGTTACCGTTGCCGCCCTCGTCCTCGGCTATCCGCTCGCCTACGTGATGGCTCGGGCACGGGGCTGGCGGGCGACGCTCCTCGCGGCCTGCGTGCTCGTCCCCCTCTGGACGAGCGTCCTCGTGCGCAGCTACGCCTGGACCGTCCTCCTCCAGCGGAACGGGCTCGTCAACACCCTCCTGCGCCGCCTCGGAATCGTCGACGAGCCGCTCCAGCTCCTCTACAC
>DATCKS010000425.1:0-2022 GCA_036562265.1 Thermodesulfobacteriota bacterium
ACTCGGGGCCGGTGACGACCCGGGCGGCCGCGCCGGTCCTGCCGGCGGCGCCGGCCCGCGCGGGCGGCCTTCTGCCCGGCCTCGGCGAGGCGGTCCGCATGGCCCTGCGGGCGCTCCGCGTGAACCTCTTCCGGACCGCCCTCACGCTCCTTGGCGTCGTCATCGGCGTGGCGGCCGTGGTCACCATGCTCGCGATCGGCGACGGCAGCCGCAAGGCGGTCCTCGAGCGGATCCAGTCGATGGGGACGAACCTCCTCATCGTCCGCCCCGGCGCTCCCGGGGTGCGGCCGACCGGCGACGTCGCCACCCTGGTGCCGGACGACGCGGCGGCCATCGCGGCGGTCCCGAACGTCGTCGCGGTTTCGCCCGAGCGGAGCACGAGCGCGACGCTCAGGTACGGCAACGTCGACTACCGGACGTCGGTCCAGGGGGTCTGGCCGGACTACGTCGTGGCGCGCGACTGGCCGCTCGAGCGGGGCGCCTTCTTCACCGAGGCAGACGTCAAGGGCTACGCGCCGGTCATCGTCCTCGGCCGAACCGTCGCCCGGAACCTCTTCCCCGACGGCGAGGACCCGGTCGGCCGCTACGTGCTCGTGCGGAACGTCCCCTTCCAGGTGATCGGCGTGCTGGCCGCCAAGGGGGCGTCCCCCTTCGGCTCGGACATGGACGACGTGGCGCTCGTGCCGCTCTCGACCGGCTTCGTGCGCCTCCTCGGCCGCCAGTACGTTGGCGCCATCACCGTCAAGGTCGAGGACGCCTCCCGTATCGCCGAGACCGAGGCGGCGATTCGCGAGGTCCTCCTCACGCGCCACCGCACGGAGGACTTCCAGATCCGCAACACCGTCTCCATCCTCGAGACGGCCGAGGCGACGCAGAACACCCTCGCCCTGCTCCTCGGCTCGGTCGCCGCCATCTCGCTCGTGGTCGGCGGCATCGGCGTCATGAACATCATGCTCGTGAGCGTCACCGAGCGAACGCGCGAGATCGGCGTGCGCATGGCGACCGGCGCGCGGATGCGGGACATCCTGCTCCAGTTCAACACCGAGGCGATCGTCGTCTGCGGCCTGGGCGGCCTGGTCGGCGTGGCGCTCGGTCTCGGCGCCGCGGCGGCCGCCGGCGCCTTCGGCCTGTCGGTCGCCTTCTCCCCCGCGCCCCCCCTGCTCGCCTTCTCCTGCGCCTTCCTGACCGGCGTCCTCTTCGGGTACCTGCCGGCCCGCAAGGCGGCGCGCCTCGATCCGGTCGTCGCGCTCGCGTCGGAGTAGTGCGCTAGCCTTCCGGGCATGACCGACACGCGACTCGTCCGGGGTCGGTGGGTCCTCACCGGCCCGACCGACCCGGTCCTCGCCGACGGCGCCGTGGCCGTGAAGGGCGACCGGATCGCCGAGGTCGGCCCGTACGCCGACCTCCGGGCCCGCCACCCGGCGGCCGAGGTCCTGGGCGGCGACGGCGTGGCCGTCCTGCCGGGCCTCGTGAACGCGCACCACCACGCCGGCGGCGCCACGGTGCTCCAGCACGGCATCGCCGACGACCACCTCGAACCCTGGCTCCTCGCCCTCGGCCGCCGCCGTTCCGGCGATCCCTTCCTCGACGCCGTCCTGACCGCGGGGCGGCTCCTGCGCTCCGGCGTCACGTCGGTCGTCGACATGACGAGCGGCACGGGTCCGGCCGACGCCTTCGCCGCGGCGCTTCGCCGCAGCCTCGAGGGTTACGAGGCCGCCGGAATCCGGGTCGCGCTCGCCCCCGGCTTCGCGGAGCAGAGCCACCTGGTCGCCGGCCCGGGCGAGGACGAGCGGTTCCTGGCGACCCTCCCGCCCGACCTGCGCGCCGAGGCGTCGAGGCTCGTGCCGGCCTCAGGCACGCTCGACGCGGCCGACTACCTCGGGATCGTGGGGGACCTCTGGCGCGCCTACCGGGACCACCCCCGCGTCGAGGTCTGGTTCGGCCCGCCGGGGCCCCACTGGACGTCCGACGACACCTGGGTCCGGATCGCCGAGGCGGCCGCCCGGCTCGACACGCGCGTCC
>DATCKS010000337.1:0-2502 GCA_036562265.1 Thermodesulfobacteriota bacterium
GCCGGCCCCGGAAAGGTGAGCCACGCGCCCTCGGCCGAGAAGCCGGGGCCGACGGCGACGAGGATGCCGTGCGCGCCGGGCGGCGGCGGCCGCCTGGCGAGCGTCTCCTCGAGGACGAAGAGGACGGTCGCGGAGGAGAGGTTGCCGTTCTTCCGGAGCACCTCCCGCGAGATCCGGACCTGGTCGTCGGTGAGGTCGAGCCCCTTCTGCGCCACGTCGATGACCCGCCGGCCGCCGGCGTGGATCACCCAGGCGGCGACCTCGTCGGGGGCAAGGCCGGCCAGGGCGAGGAGGCGGCCGACCACCCGCCGCACCATGTCGCCCGCCACGGTCGGCACCTCCCGGGCGAGGTAGAGCTTGAGGAGCCCCTCGGGGTTCTCGTTGTCGTAGCCCATGATGTCGCGGTGCTCCGGCCTCACGTCCGAGGCGAAGGCGCGCAGGGCGATCCCTGGGCCGCGATCGGCCAGGAGCGCCGCCGCCGCCCCGTCGGCGAAGATGGCGTTGCCGACGACGGTGCCGAGGTCGTGCTCGTCGAGGTGGTAGGTCGCCGAGCAGACCTCGGTGGCGACGACCAGCGCGCGGCTCCCCGGGTGGGCCCTGACGAAGTCGGCCCCCCGCTGCAGCGCCGACACCGCGCTCGCGCAGCCCATCCCGAGGAGGTTCGCCCGCTCGATCTGCCCGCCGCGGAACCCGAGCGCCTCGATGATGCGCGTATCGAGGCCGGGGCAGGTGTAGCCGGTGCACGAGGTGGTCACGATGCAGTCGACGGCGTCGACGTCGGCGCCGGTACGGTCGAGGCAGAGGCGGGCCGCCTCGGCGCCGAGCCGCACGGCCCACTCCCGGTAGCGCCGGTTCCGCTCGCCGGGGGTTTCGTCGGCGGTGAAGGCGGTAAGGTCGGCGATGGCGAGCGCCCGCTCCTCGATCGACTCACCGAAGAACCGGGCGAGCCTGCGCTGGACCGCGGGAGACCTGTAGATCCTCCGGGCGTAGGCCAGGAGGTCGGCCTGCCGGTAGCGATAGGGCGGGGTGGCGGTGCCGAGCGCGACGATGCGGGGCGCGTCCATGCCGGCACTCTAGCGCACGCCGCGCGAGTCGCCCCCGGCCGGCGGCCCCGCGCGTGGCGGGCCGGCCCCCGTCCCCTCCACGCTACAATGCGCACCGACAGGGGAGGGACGCATGCGTGCCACGACGCCACGCGCCGGGACAGTCGCGTTCGCCGGCTTCGAGCCGGCCGATTACCAGGTCTTCGCCATCAAGGACTTCGCGAAGGGGATGGCGGCGCTCCGCGCTCGCGTCTCGCCCAAGCTCGCCGCGCTGGGCGAGGCGCTCTGCCCCAGGCTCTCGGCGGCCGTGGGGGAGCCGTTCTTCCCGCACGTGGCGAAGCACATGCGCCGTACGGTCAACACGCCGACCGAGACCTGGGTCGCGCTCGGCCGCGATCCGAAGAAGTACAAGATGTACGCCTTCCTCGGCGTCGTCGCGAGCGGCCGCGGCGTCGACGTGCGGCTCGTCCTCAAGGACGAGGCGGCGGGCGACAAGCGGACGCTGGCCGACGCGATCCTCCGCGAGCGCCGGCGGCTCGCCGACCTGTTTGCCGCGCAGTCGGACCTCGGCTGGTTCCTCGGGCTCCCCGGCAAGCCGCGCAAGGCGGACGAGCCGCCGATCCCCGTGAGCCGGCTTCCCGAGGGCTTCTGGGAGGAGGTGGCCGAGGGGCTCCGAAGGCGCGCGTCGAGCCTCTTCGACATCGGCTTCGCCTGGCCGCGCACCGACCGTCGCCTGGCCGGCCCCGAGTTCGAACGGATGGCGCTGCGCGCCATGGTCTCCCTGTACCCCCTCTACCGCCTCGCCACGACCCCCGGCGCACGGCTCGACTAGCCCGGGGGTCAGGCCTTTCCATTTTCCAGGGGGTCAGGCCTTTCCATTTTCCACGGCCGCAAGCCGGTGACCGCAGGGGATCAGCCTCAGGTGCCCTGTACGCGGCGCTGCAGGGCGAGGGTGAGGGCGAAGCCGGCCACCCCGCCGAGCGCGAGCACGCCGCCGCCGTGGAGGGCGATCAGGAGCCCGTCGAGGAGCGAGATGCCGGCGATCAGGCTCGTGACGGCGCGCGGGACGAACGGGGGCCTGCGGACCAGGAGCGACACGGCCCGGACGGCCCAGAGCGCAAGCGCCGCCGCGAGCGCCAGGGCAAGGAGGCCTCCGGCCGGCGCTCGCGCGGCGTAGTAGACGAGCGGGCCGGCCAGCAAAGCGAGCGGCCAGACCCCCTTCACCTCGGTGAGCGTCTCCTGCTTCGCGGCGTAGGTGAGGCCGACCAGGTAGGCGAAGAGCGCCGCGGCGCCGGCAGCCACCGCCCCGCCGGCCCTCCCCGACGCGGCGAGCGCGGCCGTCACGTAGACGAGCACCCGGCAGAGCCCCATGAGGAGCGGGGAGAACGGGTTGCCCTTGTGCCACGCGTCGTAGACGACGATGGCGACCCCGAGCGCCGCGCC
Source organism: Thermodesulfobacteriota bacterium (assembly GCA_036562265.1). GTDB lineage: Bacteria > DASVDK01 > DASVDK01 > DASVDK01 > DASVDK01 > DASVDK01. The sequence goes on from DATCKS010000337.1 coordinate 2,487, forward strand.
CGCACCCGCGGCCCGC
>DATCKS010000001.1:0-4902 GCA_036562265.1 Thermodesulfobacteriota bacterium
GGACGAGGTCGTCGACCTCGCCGATGAGCCCGTCGGTCCCGTAAACCTCGAAGCCCCGGAAGTCGTGGTGTGCGTTCTCGTCAGCCCATCGCTGATCCGGCATCTCGTCGAGGCGCCTCAGCATCTGCACATCTCCCCGCAATCTCCCCGCAGAAAAATGGTGACCGTCGTTTTACCCCGGCTCACATGGGGCGTTCGGTGTTCCAGCTCACATTTTGCGCTGCGAGTGTTTCACCGAGCCGAACGACGGAGGCTTGAATAAAACTCGGCAAGCCACCGGCTGCTACCCCGGGCCGGCCGGCCCCGAATCGTCGGGCCGCCGGGCCCTCGCCCGCCCTCTACGCCTGGCACCGGACCAGGTTCATGAACTCCATCCGCGTCGCCTCGCGGTCCTGGAAGACCCCGATCATCGACGAGGTGATCGCCCGGGAGTTCTGCTTCTCGACCCCCCGCATCATCATGCAGAGGTGCTGCGCCTCGATCACCACCGCGACGCCGAGCGGCTGCAGTTGCTCGTTGATCGTGGTGGCGATCTGGCTCGTGAGCCGCTCCTGGACCTGGAGCCGACGGCTGAACATCTCGACGAGGCGGGCGACCTTCGAGAGCCCGACGATCTTGCGGTCCGGGATGTAGGCGACGTGCGCCTTGCCGAAGAACGGCAGCAGGTGGTGCTCGCACATGCTGAAGAAGTCGATGTCCTTCACGAGAACCATCTCGTTGTAGTTCTCGGTGAAGAGGGCGCCGTTCAGGACCACCTTCGGGTCCTGCCCGTATCCGGCCGTCAGGTAGCGGAGCGCCCGCGCGACGCGCGCCGGCGTCTTTCTCAGCCCCTCGCGATCGGGGTCCTCTCCCAGTTCGCGCAGCACCGTCGTGAACGCCGCGACGAGCGCCTGGTCGCCCTGGGCGGCGCCCTCGATCTCCGGATCCACGTCGTCGCGCAGTGGCTGCCGCGTCATGATGGTCCCTCCATGCGGTCGCCCGGTCTCATCCGCCGCCGCTCGCCTCGAAGACGTTGTTCGGCGTCTCGTGGAGGACGACGCGCACGAGCGCCGGTCCGACCGCCTCGGCGAGGAGCCGCTCGAGCAGTCGCGCGAGTTCCTCCGAGGTCCCGCTCGTGTCGGCGAGTTCGGGGACGTCCACGTCGAGGTTCGCCCCGTCGAGCCTCGCGAGGACCAGCTCCGCGAGCGCCGCGTCGAGGCGCGAGGCGGCCGGCAGGAGCCCCGTCTCCGGGTCGAGCGGGCCCGCGACCGTCGCCTCGAGCCGGTACGTGTGCCCGTGGCCGTTCGGGTTGTTGCACTTGCCGAAGACGCTCCGGTTGGCCTCGGGGGACAGGCGCGGGCTGTGGAGCCGGTGGGCGGCCGAGAACTCCACGATCCGGGTGACACGGACCTCGGGGGTCATGCCCTACGCCCCTCGTACTCCACGTACGTCGACGCGTCGCGGGCGAGCCGCACCCGCACGAGCCGGCAGTCGCCGGGGAAGCGCCCCTCGAGCCGCTCCCAGATCACCACGGCGATCGCCTCGGTCGTCGGCACGCGCGTGCGGAACTCCTCCGTGTCGAGGTTGAGGTGCCGGTGGTCGAACCGGTCGAGCACCTCGGCCGTCACGATCCGCTTGAGCAGGCCGACGTCGATCACCATCCCGGTCTCCGGGTCGACCGGTCCCTCGACGGTCACCTCGAGGAGGAAGTTGTGCCCGTCGCCGTTCGGGGACGCGCAGCGGCCGAAGAGCCGCCGGTTCTCCTCCGGCGACCGGTCCTCCCGCCAGGCCCGGTGGGCCGCGGAGAACTCGAACTTCTTGGTGACGCGCAGCGTCGGCATCAGCGCTCGTCGCTCCTTGCGGGACCGGCGGGCGGATCGGTGTAGCGACGCCCCCGCCAGGTGACGGCGCGCCCCCCGCTGCGCCGCCAGGCCGAGTCGAGGAAGAGGAGCCCGGTTGCCACGGCCCCGAGCGGCGCGAGCCACGCCGTCCGGGCGCCGTGCCCGCCCATGCGAGCGAGCCCCACCCCTTCGGCCAGGATGGCGGCGCCCCCGAGGGCGGCCAGAAGGCAGCCTCCCACGGCAACCGCGACCCGGTCCGTGGCCGCGGCCACAAGGGCTGCGGCAAAAGCCAGGACGGGCCCGGCCCCGCGGAGCAGGAAGCGCACCCCCTCCCGGACGGCCGCCGCCGGCCCCCCGGCAAGGTCGGCCAGGTTCTTGGACCACCCCTCCCTGAGGGTGCGGGCGCCATCGTACATCCGGACGCGCACCAGGTCCGGGGCGGCGAGGAAGCGGATGCGGCCGCGGGCCTTGGCGAGGCGCGCGAGCGCCACGTCCTCCAAGAGGGCGCCCTTCAGCGCCGCGTGGCCGCCCACGGCGTCATAGAGGGCGCGGGCGACGAGCAGGTACTGGCCGTTGGCCGCCGCCCGCGGGTCGCCCGGGTCGTTCACGGCCGCCAGGGGATATCGCCTGGCGAGGAACTCGAAGACGAACGGCTGCACCAACCGCTCGGCAACCGACACCGCCTCCTGCCGCCCGGTGAGGCTGAGGAGCGAGGCGCCGTCGGCCAGCGCCCGGCCGAGGGCGAGCCGCAGGGCCGCCGGGTGGTGCACCGTGTCGGCGTCGGTGAAGAGGAGCCACTCCCCCTTCGCCTCGCGCTGCCCGTACCAGAGCGCGTGGCTCTTGCCGCTCCACCCGTCGGGCAGCGGCGGCGCGTGGATCAGCCGGACCCGGGCGTCACCCGCGGCCGTCCGGCGCACCACGTCGGGCGTGCCGTCCGTCGACCCGTCGTCGACGACCAGGATCTCGGTCCGCGGGTAGTCGAGCCCGAGGAGCGACTCGAGGCAGGGCCCGATGCGGCCCGCCTCGTTCCTGGCCGGCACGAGGATCGACACGAGGGGCGCCTCGGCCGGCAGCGGCCCCGCCGGGTCGTCCAGGCGGAGCGCCGACCCACCCGCCCGCTCGGCCGCCACCGCACGGAACCCTTCGCGCGCCAGGCGCGCCAACCAGAGGCCGACGGTCGCAGAGGCCAGAGCGAGCGCCAGGTCTGCCAACGAAGGCAGGCCGATCACCGCCGGATGGCTCGTCTGGCGCGGGTCTCGCAAGGCGAGAAACGGTACCGCCGGCCGCGGGCCTTGACAACCCGGTGGCCTCCCGGTAGCGTTTTCCAGTTTTCGGGGCGTGAGGTTTCACCCCCGGCGCCGCCGTGCTGCGGGATCAGCTAACGGCAGGCTGCTTGGCTCTGAACCAAGTCGTCTAGGTTCGAATCCTAGTCCCGCAGCCAGTTTCCCCCTTCCCGTCCCCCGCCGGCCACACCGGGTCGGCGGCCCCGCCTGGTCGTCGGTTCCCGGAGGTTGCCGATCGTGAAATACCTCTGCCTGGTCTACCTCGAGGCGGAGCGCCTGAGAGCAATCCCCGACGCCGAGTGCATGGCCTTCGGGACGGCCCTCAGGGCGCGCGGGCAGCTCATCGCCGCCGAGGCGCTCGAGCCGGTCCAGACGGCGACGACCGTTCGCGTGCGCGACGGCAAGACGATCACGACGGACGGCCCGTTCGCCGAGACGAAGGAGCAACTGGCCGGCTTCTACCTGATCGACGCGAAGGACCTCGACGAGGCCGTGCGGATCGCCTCGGCGATCCCGCCGGCCCGGGTCGGCAGCATCGAGGTGCGGCCGGTCCGCGACCTCGAGCCCTGAGTGCGCGGCTTTCGCCGCCGGATCGACGACCCGACGGAGGGGGCCCCCTTCACGAACCGGCTCCGCCCCGGGGACCGACAGGCGCGGGCAGCGGCACGCCGAGCGCCTCCGCGATCGCGCGGAGCTTCGCCCACGTCCCTTCCGCGAGCGGGATCCCCTCGACCTTTCGCCGCTCGGCCTCCTTCCAGGCGTGCTCGCCCGGGACGAGGACCTCGGGGACGCCCGGTCGGGGCCGCGCGCTCTTCACGTGAGCGAGCATCGCCTCGACGTCCGCGACGAAGCGGTCGAGCGGCAGGAAGCGACTCACGTCCAGGGCGACGAGGAAGGCGCCCTGGTAGTCCGGCCCCGGGTCGGGGCGGACGAAGCCGGCGCCCGAGAGGACGCCGGCCAGTACCTCCACGACGAGCGCGAGCGCGTAGCCCTTGTGGCCGGCCATCGGCAGGATGGTGCCGGGCGGGTCGGCGAACGGGACGTTCGGGTCGGTCGACGGGCGGCCCTGCGCGTCCTGCACCCACCCCTCGGGCACCCGCTCGCCGGCGTCGCGCGCCGCCTTGAGCTTCCCGCTCGCGACGACGCTGGTCGAGACGTCCACGACCAGGTGCGGGGGGGTGCGGCGCGGGATGCCGACGGCGAACGGGTTGGTCGACAGGCGCCCCTCGATCCCCCCGGCCGGCGCCACCCGTTGCAGCGCGCCCGAGTCGTTCGCGAAGACGAGGCCGACGACCCCCTCGGCCGCGGCCTGCTCGGCGAAGTCGGCGAGGCGGCCGACGTGGTTCGCCCGCCGGATGCCGACCGCAGCCACGCCGTGGGCGCGGGCGCGGCCGACGGCGAGCGCCATCGCCTCGCGGGCGACCACCTGACCGAAGCCGAGCCGGCCGTCCACGACGAGCGTCGTCGGCCCCCGCTCCTCGACGCCCGGTCGCTCGCCGGGCCGGATCTGCCCCGCCCGTATGGCCTCGACGTACTGCGGGATCCGCAGGACGCCGTGGGAGTCGTGTCCCCTGAGGTTCGAGCGGACGAGGAGCGTGGAGACCCACTGAGCCTCCTCCCGCGGCGCGCCGAGCGCCGCGAACACCTCCGTCCCGGACCGCTCGAGGTCCTGCCCGTGGACTCTCGGCATCCGTCTCCGTTTCCTCCAACGGTCCTCCTGGAGGGAGGCGCGGCTCCGCAGCGCCGACCGATGACCCGGGGAGGTTGTCAGGAGGGGGGCGGAGCCCCCCTCTTGACTC
>DATCKS010000012.1:0-4208 GCA_036562265.1 Thermodesulfobacteriota bacterium
TTGACGCACCGGCCGGGGTCCTGTAAAGATGCGCCGTTTCGAGCAAGGGAGCCGCCTGCCAATGTCCCCCGAGTCCGATCAGCCGGTCACCACTCCCCAGCGGCCGCCCGCCACGTTCGGCCGGATCGAGCGGCTGCCGCCGTACGTGTTCGGCGTCATCAACGACCTCAAGATGCGCGCCCGCCGAGCAGGGGACGACGTGATCGACTTCGGCATGGGCAACCCGGATCTGCCGACGCCGCCCCACATCGTCGCGAAGCTGGTCGAGGCGGCGCAGAACCCGAGGAACCATCGCTACTCCGTCTCCAGGGGGATCCCGAACCTCCGCAAGGCCGTCTGCGACTGGTACGCGCGGCGCTTCGACGTGACGCTCGACCCCGAGGCGGAGGCCATCGCGGTCATCGGCTCCAAGGAAGGGCTGTCGCACCTCGCGCTCGCCTGCCTCGGCGCGGGCGATACCGTCGTGGTCCCCGACCCGACCTATCCGATTCACACGTACGCGCCGATCATCGCCGGCGCCGACGTCCGGCGGGTGCCGCTCGTGCCGGGCCGCGACTTCCTCGCCGACCTGACCGACGCGGTGCGGCAGTCGTGGCCGAAGCCGAAGATGCTGATCCTCTCGTTCCCGGCGAACCCGACGACGGCGGTCGTCGATCGGCCCTTCTTCGATCAGGTCGTCGCGTTCGCCCGCGAGCAGGGCATCTGGGTGGTCCACGACCTGGCCTACGCCGACATCGTGTTCGACGGCTACCGCGCGCCGTCGATCCTCGAGGTGCCGGGCGCCATCGACGTGGCGGTCGAGTTCTTCACGCTCTCGAAGAGCTACTCGATGCCGGGATGGCGCGTCGGCTTCTGCGTCGGCAACCCGACGCTCGTCCAGGCGCTGGCGCGCATCAAGAGTTACCTCGACTACGGGATGTTCCAGCCGATCCAGATCGCCGCCACCGTCGCCCTGAACGGCCCGCAGGACTGCGTGGCCGAGGTCGTCGACACGTACCGTCGGCGGCGCGACGTGCTCTGCAGCGCCCTCGCCCGCGTGGGGTGGCCCATCGAGCCGCCGAAGGCCACGATGTTCGTCTGGGGGCGCATCCCCGAGCCCTTCCGCGCCATGGGCTCGCTCGAGTTCGCCAAGCTCCTCATCCGCGAGGCGAAGGTCGCCGTGTCGCCCGGCATCGGCTTCGGGCACCACGGCGACGACCACGTCCGCTTCGCGCTGATCGAGAACGAGGCGCGCACCCGCCAGGCGGTGCGCGGGATCGGCGCCCTGCTGCGCAGGGGGCCCGCGCGGGACGCCGGCGCCGCGCCCGCGGGGGACGGCCGGTGAGGACGACGTGGCGACCGGCGCGGCACGCGAGGTTCGGCCTGGCCGGACCGCGCGGCCGGGGAGGGTGGGGGACCAGGCTCGGCCGCGTGCCGGCCGACGCGTCCCGGGAGGCCCTCGGCCGATGAAGACCGTGGAGATAGGCCTGCTCGGGCTCGGCACGGTCGGGCAGGGCACGGTGCAGATCCTCGCGGAGAAGGGCCCGCTGCTCGAGAGCCGCCTGGGCGCGCGCCTCGTGGTCCGGCGGGCCGCCGTGCGCGACCTCCACCGGCCGCGCGAGGCCCCGATCGATCGGCGGGTGCTCACCACCGACCCGTACGCCGTGGTGGACGATCCCGGCGTCGCGATCGTGGTCGAGGTGATGGGGGGCATCGAGCCGGCGCGCACGCTCATCCTGCGCGCCATCCGCAACGGCAAGGCGGTCGTCACCGCCAACAAGGCGCTCCTCGCCCTCCACGGTCCGGAACTCTACCGGGCGGCGGCCGAGGCCGGCGTCGATCTCGGCTTCGAGGCGTCGGTGGGGGGCGGCATCCCCCTCATCCGCGCCCTCAAGGAGGGGCTCGTCGCCTCCGAGGCGCGCGCGCTCTACGGGATCATCAACGGGACGTCCAACTACATCCTGTCCCGGATGACGGACGACGGCACGCCGTTCGAGGAGGTCCTGGCCGCCGCGCAGGCCAAGGGCTACGCCGAGGCCGATCCGACGATGGACGTCGAGGGGATCGACGCCGCGCACAAGCTCGCCATCCTCGTCGCGCTCGCCTTCGGGCATCCGATCGACTTCGACCGGATCTACACGGAGGGGATCGGCCGGATCACCCCCACGGACCTGCGGTTCGCGCGCGAGTTCGGCTACCGGGTCAAGCTCCTGGCGATCGCGAAGCAGGACCCGGACGGCGCCGTGGAGGCGCGCGTCCACCCGACGATGGTGCCGGCCGACCACCCGCTCGCGGCCGTCAGCGGCGTCTTCAACGCCCTCTACATCAAGGGGGACACCACCGGTCCGGTCCTGCTCTACGGCCGGGGCGCCGGGGCGCTGCCGACCGGCAGCGCCGTCATCTCGGACGTCGTCGACATCGCCCGCAACCTGCTCGTCGGGGCGTCGCACCGCACGCCGCCGCTCGGCTACCAGATGCACGCGGTCACGCCGCGCGTCGTGCTCCCGATGGACCAGGTCGTCTCGCGCTACTACTTCCGCTTCCAGGTCGTCGATCGGCCGGGCGTCCTCGCCAAGATCGCCGGCGTCCTCGGCCGATGGGACGTCTCGATCGAGTCGATGATCCAGGAGGGGCGCGAGACCGAGGCGGCGGTGCCGATCGTCATGATGACGCACGAGGCGCGCGAGGCGAACGTCCGGGCGGCGCTCGCCGAGATCGATCGCCTGGACGTCGTGCAGGAGCCGTCGCTCAGGATCCGCATCGAGGACCGGCTCGGATGAGCGGCGCGATCTCGACCTGGCCGGGCATCATGCGCGCCTACCGGCGCTTCATCCCCTTCGAGGGGGACGACGACGCCGTCGTGACGCTCCTCGAGGGGAACACGCCGCTCGTCGAGGCGCCCAGGCTCGCCCGCGCCATCGGCCCGAACGTGCGGCTCTGGCTCAAGCTCGAAGGGCAGAACCCGACCGGGTCCTTCAAGGACCGCGGCATGACGGTGGCCGTCACCAAGGCGAGGGCCGCGGGCGCCACGACCGTCATCTGCGCCTCCACGGGCAACACCGCCGCGTCGGCCGCGGCCTACGCGGCGCGAGGGGGCCTGCGCGCCGTGGTCGTGATCCCGGCCGGGAAGATCGCCCTCGGCAAGCTCTCGCAGGCGATGATGCACGGCGCCGAGGTCGTGCAGATCGAGGGGAACTTCGACGAGGCGCTGCGCCTCGTCCGGGAGATCGCCTCGACGCACCCGATCGCCCTGGTGAACTCGGTGAACCCGCACCGGATCGAGGGCCAGATGACCGCGGCGTTCGAGGTGTGCGACGCCCTGGGCGGCCCGCCCGACCTCCACGCCCTGCCGGTCGGCAACGCCGGCAACATCACCGCCTGCTGGAAGGGCTACGTCGCGTACGAGGCGGCTGGGGTGGTGCGGGGCCGCCCGCGGATGCTCGGCGTCCAGGCGGAGGGAGCGGCCCCCATCGTGCGCGGCCGCCCCGTCGAGCGCCCCGAGACCGTGGCGACCGCCATCCGCATCGGCAACCCCGCCTCCTGGTCGGGCGCGATCGCCGCTCGCGACGAGTCGCGGGGCGCGATCGTCGCGGTGAGCGACGCCGAACTCCTCGACGCCTACCGGCGCCTGGCGGCCGAGGAGGGGGTCTTCTGCGAGCCGGCCTCGGCGGCCGGCCTGGCCGGCCTGCTCAGGCTGGCGCGCGAGGGCGGCCTGCCGCCGGGGGCGCGCCGGCTGGTCTGCACGCTGACGGGACACGGCCTCAAGGACCCGGACACGGCGGTCGGTCAGGCGACGCGCCGGCCGCGCACGGTTCCCCCCACGCTCGCCGCGCTCACCGAGGCGCTCGGCGTCTGAACCGTCCGGCCGCGCGGGGCGGAAGCGCGCGGCTCGTTGACACCCCGCATGCGATATACCTAGACTCGTGGCGTGCCCCAGGCCGCCCGTCGCTTCGAGACCCGGGTCCGCGTGGCCTACGCCGACACCGACCAGATGGCGGTCGTCTATCATGCGAACTACCTGGTCTGGTTCGAGCGCGGCCGGACCGAGGCGATGCGCGAGCTGGGGGTACCGTACGCGGCGCTGGAGGCGCGCGGCATCCGGTTGCCGGTCGTCGAGGCGCACGTGCGCTACCGTGAGCCGGCGCGCTACGACGACCTGCTCGCCGTGGAAACGACGGTGGCCGACCTCGGACGGGCGCGCATCGTGTTCGAGTACCGGGTTCGGCGGG
>DATCKS010000339.1:0-4159 GCA_036562265.1 Thermodesulfobacteriota bacterium
CGCCCGCCTGCGCGGCGAGGATGGCGGCGTTCAGCGCGAGGAGGCTCGTCTGGTCGGTCACCTCCTCGATGACCGTCAGGATGCGGCCGATCTGCTCGGCCCGGCCGCTCAGCTTGTCGATCGCGACGGAGGTTCGATCGACCGCCTCGCGAATCCGCTCCATGCCCGCCATGGTCCGCTCGACGGCCGCCCTGCCGATCTCGGCCGCGTCGCGGCTCGCCCGCTCGGTGAGGGCGGCCGACTCCTTGGCGCGCGCCCCCACCGCGGCGATCGACTCCTGCATCCCGGCAATGGAGGTCGTGACCTCGCGCGCCCTGGCGACGAGGCCGTCGCCGTGCCCGACGAGCTGTTTGATGGAGGCCGACATCTCGAGGAGGGCCGACGCGGTGTCGTCCACCGAGGTGGAGAGGACGTTCGTGCCGTCGGCGACCTGGGCGATGGCGGCGCTCATCTCGGCCACGGCGGAGGCCGCCGTCTCGGCCGAACCGGAGAGCCCGTCGAGGCCGTCGGCGACCCGGGCGACCGTGGCGTTCATCTCCTGGATCATCGCGGCGGTCCGGTTCGCGGCCGAGGACTGATCGGCCGCGCCGTCCTTCACCCGCCGGGCCGAGGCGAGCATCTCCTCGCCGGTCGTCGCGATGCGGCTCGCGGTGCGCTGGATCTCACGGATGGTGCCGGCGAGGCTCGCCGCCATGCGGCCGAACGCGCCGGCGAGGACGCCGACCTCGTCGGCCCTCCCGGCGGTCACCCGCTCCCGCAGGTCGCCGTCGGCCATGCGCACCGCGGCCCACGTCATCCGCTCGAGCGGGGCGGCGACGCGACGGGCGACGACGGACGACGCGAGGAGGCACGCGCCGAGGAGGAGGGCGAGCGCGCCGAGCGCGACGCCGAGCTGCCGCCGCAGGGCCGCACCCACCGGCTCGAGGGAGAGCCCGACGCGAACGACGCCGAGCCGTTCGGCGGCCGCGCCGCCGCGGGCGACGTGCCCCGGCAGCAGCGCGGCCGTGATCGGGACGGCGACCTCCAGCGTGTCGCGTCCCGCGATCCTCTGGCGGGTCGCCTCCGGCGCGGTCGCCCCGAGGGCGCGGCGCGACGGCTCGTCGCCCGCGAGCGTGCCGACCTCGCCGGGGCTGCTGTGGGCGACGACCCGGCCCTGGCGGTCGAGAACGGCCACGTGCGTGACTCCGTCCCGGCCGGCGAGCCGCTCGACCATCGCGGCGAGGCGGCCGCCGACGTCGTCGCCGGCCAGCGCGTCGCCGCTCTCGGCCGCGACGATCGAGGCGAGGAGGACCCCGTGTCGCTCGAGCTGTTCGTGGGCGGAGGTCCTGAAGCCGGCGAGGAGGATCGCCGCGAGGATGCCTCCCGCCACGACCAGGGGGACGGCGGCGAGGAGGACGAGCCGCGCTCTCATCGGCGGGCTCCCGGCTCCGCGGCGATCGGTCCGATTCCGGAGACGATGGGACTCACGCCGGACATGGGCAACTCGAGGCCTCCGCGCGTGGGGACGGCGGACGGGGGAGTGCGGTCCTCCCGGCCGTCCGGACGCGGCGGTCTACCAGAGGCGGTGATCGGAGTCAAGCAGCCGTCGGTCGGGCCCGCCTCCCCGGGGCTCCGGGCCCGTCTCCGCGGGGCTGCCCCGGGCCGCGGCGGCTCTGCTAGGATGGCCCGCCATGTCCGCGCCGTCTCGACAGGCCCTCGTCCGCGACGTCGTCGCGCTCGCCGTGCTGGCCGCGCTCGTCGTCGGCGGCGTCTCCTGGTGGCGCGCCGCCGCCGCGGCCCGGCTCTGGCAGACGGTCGCCCTCGAGGCCGAAGGGCTCCGCTTCCGCCTTCCGCCGGACTGGACGGCCACCCCGCTCGGCTACGCCGATGCCGACTTCTCCGCCGGCCGTCCCGGCAGGGGGATCGTCCTCGTGGTGCGCTCCTTCGCGATCCCGCCGGAGATGCGCCGGACGGACGGGGACCAGACGATCGAGCGGGCCGCGCTCGAGGCGTGGGCGGCGAGACAGCGTGCCGCCGCTCGCCAGGGACGGCGCCTCCACACGGAGACGAGCCTCCGCATCGGCGGCGTTCGCGGGGTGTTGCAGGTCTTCGAGGACCGGCGCGAGGCGCTACCCGTCTCGGTGGTCGCGGCGGCGGCTCGCGAGGGGCGTCTCTACAGCTTCCAGGCGCAGGCGGGGTCGTCCGTGCGGCCGCGGGACGCGGCGCGGACGGTGCGCCGCATCCTCAGGACCGTGGAGTGGATCGAGCGGCCGCGGCCTACGGGGTGACCGTGAACGTGACGGTCGGCGTGTCGAGCGTGCAATCGAGTTGGTCGCCGCTCAACTCAGTACCCCAGGCCCGCAGCCAGGCGAGCGGGAGCGTCAGCCCCGCCGCCGTGCCCGAGTAGCGCTCGGCCAGCGGGACGATGCCGCCGGGCGTCGAGATTGCGTACAGCAGCGTAACGTCCACCTGCCCGTCGCCGGAGACGGTCCCCACGCCGCTCACCATCCCTCCGAGGGGGGACGCGCCGAGGTTGCAGGAGAGCGGCTGGCTGGGGATCGTCAGGCTGGTGCCGGTCTGTTCCACCGTCACGCCGGGTGAGGCCAGACAGACGGCGGCGAGAGACACGATACCGCCGGGAGGGGATGCTGCTCCGCCTGTGGCGATGCAGTCGACGGGCGTGCCGGCGACGTCGTCGCCGGACGTCACCCAGGTCCCGGACAGGCTGGTCGGAGTGCCCGGAACGACGGGGCCGCCGCCTCCACCGCCGCCGCAGGCGACGAGGAGGACGGCGAAGAGCGCGGTCACGACGCAGGCCGAACGGCGCATGGCAGCCTCCATGGGCCGGCGTCGAGCCGGCGCCGCCTATAGCCATATCCGATACCTGATCCCCAAGCAAGCGATTTGTCGAATCAAGAGCAATCGCTTTGTCGTGAGGGAGCGCCGCGGCTCCACGGGCTCCGTGGCTTTACATCGATAAACCGCCGTTCTATGCTTCGGCCGTTTTTCTGGAGGGAGCCACCGATGCGCCGCGTCGCGTCCGTCCTCGTCGCCGTGCTGGCCGCCGCGTTGCTCGTCCCATCCCCGGCCGGCGCCGCCGGCGTCTTCCGCATCGCCAACATGACCGAGCCCGAGACGCTCGACCCGGCGCTGGCCAGCGGCGTGCCCGAGCACCGGATCATCTCGAGCCTCTTCGAGGGGCTCTACGCGAACGACCCGAAGGACCTCTCGCCGGTCCCGGGCGTCGCGCTCCGGCACACCCGCTCGAAGGACGGCACGGTCTACACCTTCACCCTCAACCCGCAGGCGAGGTGGACCAACGGCCGCCAGGTGACGGCCGACGACTTCGTCTACGCGTGGGAGCGGGTGCTGAACCCGAAGACCGGCGCCAAGTACGCGCAGCAGCTCTACTACGTGAAGAACGGCGAGGCGTACCACAGGGGGACGATCACCGACTTCGGGCTCGTCGGGGTGAAGGCCCTGAACCCGACGACCCTCCAGGTGACGCTCGAGCGGCCGACCGCCTACTTCCTCTACCTCACCACCTTCTACACCCTCTATCCGGTCCCGAAGGAGGCGGTCGAGCGGCACGGCGCCGACTGGACGAAGCCGGGCCGGATCGTGAGCAACGGCCCCTTCCGGCTCGTCGAGTGGGTCCCGCAGCAGACGCTCGTCCTCGAGAAGAACCCCGGCTACTGGGACGCCGCGTCGGTCGCCCTCGACCGCGTGGTCTTCGACCCGACGACCGACGTGAACACGGTGGTCAGGCAGTTCCAGGCGGGGGAGATCGACTGGGTCACGAGCAGCGCCAACCTCCCGGCGGCGCTGGTCGCGCGCTGGAAGGACCGGCCGGAGTTCTACGCGGAGCCGTACCTCGGGACCTACTACTTCCGGATGAACGTCACGAAGCCCCCCCTGAACGACGTGCGGGTCCGCAAGGCGCTCTCCCTGGCCATCGACCGCGAGGCGCTCACGCGCAACGTGACGCGGGCGGGCGAGATCGCCTCGTCGGCGTTCGTGCCGCGCAACATGCCGAACTACACCGGCGTGAACGGGCTCGACTTCGACCCCGCGGAGGCAAAGCGGCTCCTCGCCGAGGCGGGCTATCCGGACGGGAAGGGTTTCCCGCCGGTCGAGCTCATGTACAACACGAACGAGCTGAACCGCATCATCGCCCAGG
>DATCKS010000018.1:0-4927 GCA_036562265.1 Thermodesulfobacteriota bacterium
CTCAAGCTGTACGTGCGGCCGCGCCTCGTGGTGCTCAACCCGAACACCCCCGTGCTCGGCGCGGCGCGGGCGCTCGAGAACAACAACATCGGCGCGGTGGTCGTGCAGCGGGAGGGGCAGGTGGTCGGCATCGTCACCGACCGCGACCTCACCGTCCGCGTCGTCGGACGTGCACGCGACCCCAGGACGACCCCCCTCTCCGAGGTCATGACGACGCCCGTGGTGACGCTCTCCCCGTCGGACGACCAGGCCGAGGCGATCCGGCTCATGGAGGACTACAACGTCCGGCGCATCCCGCTCGTCGACGACGGGCGGCTCGTCGGGATCGTCACGCTCGACGACCTCCTCCTCGACGAGGCCGCGCCGCTCGATCGGCTCGCCTCGGTCGTCGAGGCGCAGATCGGCGAGGGCGGCCCGGCCGGGCCGGTGAGGTCGCCGGCCAGGGAGCGGCGGGCGGCCCGCGCGGAGGCGACCTTCGCCCGCCTCGTCAAGCGGCTGCAGGCGGAGGCCGCCCTGGAGTCGCCGGAGCGGGCGGAGGCGGCGCTCGAGACCGTCCTCGGCAAGATCGTGCAGCGACTCACCCCGGAGGAGGCGAAGGACCTCATCGCGCAGCTCCCCTCCCTGCTCCAGCCGAGGCTCCGCCAGTTGCCGCCCGGTCCGGACAAGAGCATCACGCGGGAGACGATCGAGGCCGACCTCGCCGGGCGGCTCGGCGTGGACCGGGCCCGCGCGGCGTCGATCATGGTCGCCGTCTGGGACACGGTCGCGCAGACCGTCAGCCGCGGTCAGATGGAGGACGTGTACCGCCAGCTTCCGGAGGAGCTGCGGCGCGCCTTCCCGGCCCCGTACCCCGGAAAGGCCGCCTCCTGAGCCGCGGCGTCTCCCGGGACGCCCTCCACCGCTCGATCCCCTTCGACAGGTCCACCGCCACGGCCGGCACGAGGCCGAGGCCGCCGGCGAGGAGCCAGTCGTCGAGGTCGAGCGCGTCGACGCCGAGGAAGGCGGCCACGGCCGGCACGCTCTCGACGAGGACCTGAAGGACGAGGGTCCCGACGACCACGGCGAGCAGGCGGGCGTTCGTGAAGAGCGCCGGCCCGAGGGCGACCCGCGTCCACGACCGGGCCGCGAGCGCCCAGATCACGTGGCTCACGACGAGCACGGCGAAGGCGAGGCTGCGCCCCTCGTCGGGGTCCCCGGAGGACCGGTAGCCGAGCCAGAAGCCGAGGAGCGACACGAGGCCGATCGCGGCGCCGGCGAGGACGAGGCGCCTCACGAACCGGGCGTCGGCGAAGCCGTCGTCGAGCCGGCGCGGCGGGCGGGTGAGCGCCTCCGGCTCGACCCGCTCGGTGGCGAGCGCGAGCGCCGGCAGGCCGTCGGTCACGAGGTTCACCCAGAGGATCTGCACCGGGAGGAGCGGGAGCGGCAGCCCGACGAGCGCCGCGAGGAGCATGACCAGGATCTCCCCCGCGTTGCCGGCGAGGAGGTAGAGCAGCGTCTTCTTGATGTTGTCGAAGATCCGCCGCCCCTCCTCGATGGCGTTCACGATGGAGGCGAAGTTGTCGTCCGTCACGACGATGTCGGCGGCCTGCTTCGTCACCTCGGTCCCGCTGCCCATCGCGATGCCGACCGACGCCTCGCGCACCGCCGGCGCGTCGTTGACGCCGTCGCCGGTCATGGCGACCACGAGGCCGGCGCGCTTGACCGCGCGGACGATGCGCAGCTTGTGCTCGGGCAGGACGCGCGCGAAGACCGCCGCGCGGCCGATCGCGCGGTCGAGGCCGGCCTCGTCGAGCCGGTCGAGGTCGGCGCCGGTGAGGACCTCGTCCCCCTCCTCGAGGATGCCGACCTCGCGCGCCACGGCCGCCGCCGTGGCCGGGTGGTCCCCCGTGATCATGACGACGCGGACGCCGGCGGCGCGGCAGCGGGCGACGGCGTCGGCCGCCTCCGGCCTCGGCGCGTCGGCGAGCCCGACGAGCCCGACGAGGGTGAGGTCGCGGTCGGCCTCCTCGGGCCGCCACACGCCGCCCGGGAGGTCCCGCACGGCGACCGCGAGCACGCGGAGCGCGTCGCGCGCGAACGCGTCGACCGTGGCCGCCGCGTCGGCCGGCGCACCGGTGCAGCGCGGCAGGATCACCTCCGGCGCCCCCTTGACGTAGGCCGTGACCGCCCCGCCGGTTCGCCGCCCGACCGCCATCCGCTTGCGGCTCGAGTCGAAGGGCACCTCGCCCACGCGCGGCTCCGCCGCCTCGATGTCGCGCCGGTCGATCCCGAGGGCCGCGGCGGCGACGAGGAGCGCCGTCTCCGTCGGGTCCCCCACGGCGACGTCGCCGTTCAGCTCGGCGTCGTTGCAGGCGGCCGCCGCGTGGAGGAGGCGGCGAGCGTCGCCGTCGGGCGTCCAGGTGCGGCGGACCTCGAGCCGGCCGACCGTCAGCGTCCCGGTCTTGTCGGTCGCAACGAGCTGCGCAGAGCCGAGCGTCTCGACCGCGGGCAGGCGGCGCACGAGCGCCCGTCGACGCGCCATCCGCTGGACCCCCACGGCGAGCGCCAGCGTGACGACCGCGGGGAGCCCCTCGGGGATCGCGGCCACGGCGAGGCTGAGCGCGGCGAGGACCATCTCGACGAGCGGCACGCCGCGCAGGACCCCGAGGACGAAGACGACGGCGACGATCCCGCCGGCGAGCAGGACGAGGTGCCGCGACACGGCGTCGAGGCGGCGCTGGAGCGGGGTCGCGTCCTGGCCCGCCGTCTCGATCATGCGGGCGATGCGCCCCATCTCGGTCGCCATCCCGGTGGCGGTCACGACCGCCCGGCCCTGCCCCCGCGTCACCGCCGTGCCGGCGAGGAGCCTGTCCCCCTCCCGCCGCCGCACCGGAAGGGACTCGCCGGTGACGATCGCCTCGTTCACGTGCAGGTCGGCCGACTCGACCACCTCGGCGTCGGCCGCGACGACGTCGCCCGCCTCGACGACGAGGAGGTCGCCGCGGACGATCGTCTCCGAGGGGACCATGACCGAGTGGCCGTCGCGGACGACGCGCGCCCTCGGCGCGGTCATCGTGCGCAGGGCGGCCAGCGCCGACTCGGCCCGGCGCTCCTGCGAGACCCCGACGACGGCGTTCAGGAGGACGATGCCGACGATCGCGATCGCCTCGGGCCAGTCGCGCAGGGCGAGCGAGACGGCGGCGGCCCCGAGGAGGACCCAGATGACGAGCCCTCTGAACTGGCGGGCGAACAGCGCGGCCAGGGAGGGGGGCGGCACCTCCTCGAGGCGGTTCGGCCCTTCGGCGGCGAGACGCCGGGCGGCCTCTGCCGCGGAGAGCCCGGCAGGCGTCACCGGATCAGGACCGCATCCACCGGACGACGCGGCGCGCGCGGCAAAGGCGGCGCGTAGCCGAGCCGCAACAGGAGCTGCGCGTGCCCCTCGACCTCGAGGCGCCTCGTCACGTCGGCCCGAAGGCCCGGCACCTCGCAGGGAGCGTTGAGGTGCGCGAGCTGGACGCCGAGCGTCGTGGCGGTGAGGGCGAAGCGCTCGAACGTTCGCCCGGCCGCCACCCAGGCGCACCGATCGTCCGTGGCCGTGGTCAAGAGGGCGAGCGCCGACGAGCTGCGGACGAGCCGCTCGTCCTTGACGGCCTGCCGCACGCCGGTGAGGACGAACTTGAGCCCCCACTCCCCGACCCACCGCGGCGCCTCCGGCACGCCGAGCGACCCGGCGGCCAGGCCGTCCCCCCGGAAGGTCGCGTCGGCGGCGTTGAACCGGATCCAGGCGGCCAGCTCGTTGCGGAACGCCTCGTCGTCGAGCTGGCGGCGGTCGGCCTCTCGCACGAGGTCGACCACCGTCTCGAAGGCGGCCGGATCGGACCGGACGTGGACGAAGACGCCCGGCTCGCAGGGCACCGCCGCGAGCCGCGCGAGGTCCGCCTTCGGGATCGGCCGGCCGTCGTAGTCGCGCCGGTTCGTCTGCCGCCGCGCGATGGCGTCGACGAGCGGCGAGGGGACGGGGCGCGCGGGGGTGAGGCGGACGCGCAGACAGCCGTCCGGCTCGTCCGGGGGGAAGAGGTCGACGGTCGGCTCGTACCCCTCGTGCCGGGCCGCGAGGACGAGGTTCTCGAGGGCGCAGCCGAGGCTGATGAACAGCTCCCGATCCTCCGGGTCGACGACCGGCAGCCGGCGGGACGTGTCGGGGAGGATCCGGACGACCGGTCCGTCGATGGCGAATCGCCACGGTTGCGTGTTGTGCGTCGAGGGCGCGAGCACCGCGTACCCGATCAGCCTCTTCATCGTCTCGATCGTGGGGGCCCCGGCCGGCTCCGTCCATGCACGCACGTGAGTGGTCTCCTCGTGGCCCGGTGCGCCTGTATCCGGCTACACCGCTCTCCCGCAACAGGCGTGCCAGCCCGCGAAGCGAGCCACGACGCGACCTTGTCGCGCACGGCCGGTTCGGCGGCGGGACGCACCTGCCCCAGTGGGGCACACCTGGTCCGGCTACGCGTCCGGCGGGGTCTCCGGGGCGGCCAGGGCTTTGACCAGGCCCATGAGCAGGGTGACGACCATCGGCCCGATGAAGAGCCCGATGGGGCCGAAGGCGGCCACCCCCCCGATGATCGCGAAGAGGCCGAGCAGGAAGGGGATTCGTACCGCTCCGCCCCGGAGCAGGGAGGAGCGGATGAGGTTGTCGCTGGTGCTCACCACGAGCCCGCCCCAGGCGATCAGGATGATCCCGGCCGCCGGACGGCCCTGGAGGACGAGCCAGAGGCTCGCCGGCACGTAGACGATGGCCGCACCCATTGGGGTCAGGGCCAGCACGGTCGTGATGGCGCCGAGGAGCACCGGGGCGCCGAGGCCGACGGCCCAGTAGCCGACCAGCGCGAGCAGCCCCTGCGTCGGCGCCGTGAGGAGGATGCCGTAGAGCACGTTGCGCACGGTCTGG
>DATCKS010000027.1:0-5420 GCA_036562265.1 Thermodesulfobacteriota bacterium
GGACGAGATCTGGCAGGCGATGGAGCAGCTCGTCCGCGAGGGGAAGGTGCTCTACGTGGGCAGCAGCAACTTCGCCGGATGGCACATCGCCACGGCGAACCAGATCGCCGCCCGGCGCAACTTCCTCGGGCTCGTCTCCGAGCAGAGCCTCTACAACCTGCGCGATCGGACGGTCGAGCTGGAGGTGATCCCCGCCTGCCGGCACTACGGTCTCGGGCTCCTCCCGTGGAGCCCGCTCTCGGGCGGGCTCCTCGGCGGCGCGCTCGAGAAGGCGCGCGAGGGGCGGCGCGCCGAGCCCCGCCTGCAGGAGAAGATCGAGCGGCATCGCGAGCAGCTTGCGCGCTACGAGGCGCTCTGCCGGGAGATCGGCGAGACGCCGGCCAACGTCGCCAACGCCTGGCTGCTCGCGAACCCGGTGGTGACCGCGCCGATCATCGGCCCCCGCACCCTCGAGCAGCTCACCGAGAGCGGACGGGCCGTGGAGATCCGGCTCGACGAGGCGACGCGCAAGCGGCTCGACGAGATCTGGCCCGGGCCGGGTGGGGAGGCGCCGGAGGCGTACGCCTGGTAGCGCCGGGCCGCCGGGCGCGCTAGCGACGGGTCGCGACCCCGACGGCCGCCCACACGCGGTGCGGGATGTCGAGCGGCTCGTCCGGGAAGTCGGTCGCGAGGAGCGCGGCCAGCTCCGCGTCGAACCGGGCGACCGCGTCGGGCGGCAGGCTCGCCCCCACGCCGGCGCTCGCCCGCACGCGCCCCCGCCAGGCTTCGTGGCCATAGCGGACCGTCAGGTCGAACGAGAAGGTCTCGATCCCTTCGAACCCGGACGTCGCCATGTCGATCAGCCACTCCGGGTGGAGGCCGGCGGTCCTGCCGGGCTGCCAGCCCGGGTTGTACGCGGCGATCAGGCGCACGGTCGCCTCCATGACGCTGCCGGGGAGCGGGAGGCTGTCGAACTGCGCGATGACGAGCCGGCCGGCCGGCCGGAGCACGCGGTGCGCCTCGCGCGCCGCCCGCGGCCGATCGAACCAGTGCCAGCACTGGCCGGCCGTGACCACGTCGAAGGCCGCGCCGGGCAGGCCGGTGTCCTCCGCGAGGCCCTCGACGTAGCCGATCCCGATGTCCCCCGCCTCGCGGTCGAGGCGTCTCGCCTCGGCGAGGAGGGCGGCCGACCGGTCGAGGCCGGTGACGCGGCAGCCGCGGCGGGCGAGCCCGCGGGCCAGGGCGCCGGTCCCCGTCCCGAGGTCGAGGACCCGATCGCCGGGCGTCACGTAGCCGGCCGCGAGGAGCCGGTCGAAGAACGCGTCGGGGAAGCCGGCGCGGTACCTCGCGTAGTCGTAGGCGACCCTGCCGAAGTCGACGGCCGTCATCCGCGGTCCACCCGCTCGAGGAAGCGCGGCGAGAAGGCGCCGCGCAGCCCCGGGTCCTCCTCGAGCCGCACCTTGACCTTCGCGCCCTCGGTATATCCTGTCACGATATAGACGCGCGGCGGGCCGACGAGGTGCCGGACGCGGGCGCCGACCTCGAGCCGTCGCTCCTCGATGAGGGCCCGGTTGCGCGCCGGGTCGTCGCGGGTGCTCACGGCCGGCCACGCTCCCCGGACGGCCGATGGCCGCCGCGGCGTCCGCCGATGCCGCGCCCCGCCATGGCAAGCGCATGCACGGGCATGTCGACATTGTCGGCTATCCGAGTCGCCCGTGCAAGCGCCGGGAGCCTTTCCATCACGTGTCGTTGAGCGAGAAATCTGTGCGAGTCGAATTGACAGTCTTTGCGTGCGCCGGTAGATTGACCGCGTACGATGCGGCCGTTCGAGTGGTCGTCTGTGCAAAGAATCGGGTGAGATGAATCGAGGGACGTCGATCATGGCGAAAAAGATCGGGCTCGAGCAGCTGGTGGAGATGATCGCGGACCAGATCCGGGACGGCGTCACGGCCAACGTCCGGGGTCTCCTCGACGATCAGCTCCGGCGCATCGAGGCGCTGGTGAAGAGCGGGCGGCTCGCCGGCAACGGCGCCGTTCGTCGGCGTACGAGGTCGCGCAAGGCCGCACCGCGCGCGTCCAGTACGAACGCGGCGATCGAGAAGCGGCGCAAGAGGGCGCTCGAGATCGTCCTCGCCTCCTCGAACGGCATCACGAGCGTCGACGTGGCGAGGCGGATGCGCGTGGACGCGCGCGGGGTGGGCAAGCTGCTCGCCGGCCTGGCCCGCGAGAAGGCCGTCAAGAGGGACGGGCGCCTCTACTTCCCGGCGTGAGGCCGGTCGCACGGAGGCTCGACGAATGTCGGCTCGGCGTATCGAGGTCGTCGTCGGCGATCTGACGGAACAGGCGGTCGACGCCATCGTGAACGCGGCCAACACCGAGCTGGAGCTCGGCGCCGGCGTCGCCGGCGCCATCCGCAAGAAGGGGGGCCCGACGATCCAGGCGGCGTGCCGGCGCATCGGGCCCATCCCCCTCGGCGAGGCGGCCGTCACCGAAGCCGGGCGCCTGCCGGTCCGCTACGTCATCCACGCGGCCAGCATGGGGCCCTCGATGCCGACCACCGAGACGTCGCTTCGCGACGCGGTCCGCAACAGCCTCCTGCGCTGCGTGGAGTACGGCATCCGCACGGTGGCCTTTCCCGCGATCGGCACCGGCGTCGCCGGCTTCCCGATGGCGCGCTGCGCCGAGATCATGGTCGACACCGTCCAGGCCCACCTGGCCCGCAACGCCCTCCCCGAGCAGGTCCGCTTCGTCCTCCTCGACGAGGCGGCGGCCGCGCACTTCCGGGCCCGGCTCGGCTGACCGCGCGCCCGGCGTCGGTTGACAGCCCCCTCCACGGGCCGCTACACTCGCTAGTCCCGACCCTTACGCGCCTGTAGCTCAGCCCGGATAGAGCGCCGGCCTCCGAAGCCGTAGGTCGCGTGTTCAAATCACGCCAGGCGCACCATTTTTCCAGGACCATGAGTCCCCGCTCCGTCCCGCCCCCGAGCCTGCTCGGGGGCCGGGGCGTGGCATGCGCGTTGCTTTTCGCTCGGCCGGAAGCCGAGCGAAGGGAGGGTGCCATGCGCGCAGTACGGGTGGGACTGGCCCTGGGCAGCGGGGCGGCGCGTGGCCTCGCGCACATCGGCGTCCTCGAGGCGCTGGTCGAGGCGGGCATCGCGCCCGCGGCTGTCGGCGGGACGAGCATGGGCTCGCTCGTCGCCGCCCTCTACGCCAGGTGGCTCGACCCCGGCCGCGTCCGCGAGCACCTGCTCGGCGCCTTCCGGAGCCCGGCCTTCACCCGCATCCTCGGCAGCTACTGGGAAGGAGTGCGGGCCGCGCGCCGCTCGGCCGGCATGCGGCAACGGCTCGGCGAGCTCAAGCGGGCGCTGCTCCGGGCCACCGTCGTCACGCGGCCGTCCATGGTTTCGCGGGCCCAGTACGCGAGCCTCATGCAGCTCCTCGTCGGCGACGACGAGCCGCTCGAGACGACCCGCATCCCCTGCGTGGCCGTGGCCGCGGGCCTTCGGAGCTGGCGCGAGCGGATCCTCGTCGGCGGCTCCATGCAGCGCGCGGTGGCGGCGTCGTGCTCGGTCCCGGGCGTCTTCCCGCCCATCCCCGACGGTGACGACGAGCTGGTCGACGGCGGCGTCCTCCTGCCCGTGCCGGTGACCCCCGTGCGCGCGCTCGGCGCCGAGTTCGTGATCGCGGTGGACGTCGGGACGGAGGAGCTGACCGAGACGACCGCGATCCCCACCGGGCTCGACGTGGTGCTGCGCAGCGCGTCGATCTCGCGCGACGCGCTCGCCCGGATCGAACTCGCCCGCGCGAACCTGGTCGTCACGCCCGACGTGACGCACCTCGACTGGTTCGACTTCCACCGGGCGGAGGAGGCGATCGCGCGCGGGGCCGAGGCGACGCGCCGCGCCATCGAGCCGTGGCTCGGCCGGCTGCGCGCCCGAGGGGCCGCCCCCATGGACGGCTCGCCGGGCGGTCGCCGGGCGGCCGCGGGCTAGCATTCTTCGGGGCAGCTGGCCCCGAGCCGGTACGGCGGTTGCTGGAAGAGCCAGGAGGGAGGACCGGAAGGAGGTCCGTAATGGGCTACATCGTTGCCTGGCTGCTTGGCGTGCCGGCCGTCGTGCTCGCGATCATCTGGCTCCTGAACAACGGGTAGTCGGCCGTGCCGGAGCGCCGCGACCCGCCCGAACCGGGCCCGGAGCCGACCTCCGGGGGGACGCGCGCGCCGGACGCGGGCGGAGCGGCGGCCGGCACGGCTGGGGGCCCGGGCGCCCGATCGAAGGAGGTCCCCCAGGACCCCGGCACCGGGAAGGGGGAGGACGAGCCGCCGGAGAGGGGTCGCCGGGATCCCCCTCGGCGCGAGCCTCCCGCCTGATTTTCCGACGCATCTCCGCGATCTTCGGGTACACTTCGACCGAGGGCCCGGGAGGGGATGCATGGCGCTCGATCCGGCGCGACTTCGAGACGTGATGCGACGCGTCCCTCAGCCCGTCGTCGTCGTGACGGTGCGGGCAGGGGACGAGGTGCGCGGCATGACCGCCGCGTCGTTCACGTCGGTCGCCTTCGCGCCGCCGCTCGTCTCGGTCGACGTGAAGACCGGGGCCCGCACCCACCGGCTGATCTCCAGAGCCGGAGCCTTCAGCATCAACATTCTGGCCCACGATCAGGGCCACCTCGCCGAACACTTCGCGCGCCCCGACCTCGACGGGCCCGAGCAGTTCGCAGAGGTGCCCCACATCACCCCGGACGGGTCCGCGCCGCTCATCGAGGGGGCGGTCGGCTATCTCAGGTGCCGGGTCACGGCCGGCTACCCGGGCGGGGACCACACCATCTTCGTCGGCGAGGTCGAGTGCGCCGAGGTCGGGCGCGACGCCCCTCCGCTCATCTTCGTCGCGCGCGACTACCACACCACGGGCGGGCGTGTGCCGGGCCGTAACCAGCGCTAGCGGGTCCGCCGGCTCGCGGGCGTTCGTGGCGGCCGCGGTGGCCGTGCTGCCGGTACTCATCGCCGGCGGCGTGGCGCTGGTCCTCGCCGCGCGCCGCGAGGCGGCGCGGGCGACCGCGGCGGCCGAGACCGCCGCGACCGTCGCCGCCGCCGCGGCCGACGTCCGCCTCGACCTCCTCAGCGCCCGCCTCGACTCGCTTGCCGCCGACCCCGAGACGGCCCGTTCGGCCGACGCCGCGACGCTCGTGCGCGCGCTCGCCGACGAGCCGGCCGTCGTCGCCGTGCACCGGGTCGGCGCGGACGGCACCCCGCTGACGGCGGCGCTGCCGGCAAGCGCCCTCGACGGGAATGCGCTTCGCCTCGAGGCGCCGATCGGCGACGCGCCGGGCGAACGGCTCGTCGCCACCGTTTCCCCCGACGCGCTCGTCGCCGCTCTGGCCGAACGGCTCGACGCGCCGGCGCAGCCCTCCTCGCTTCCGGTCGGCACGCGCGTGCGCCTCGT
>DATCKS010000049.1:0-2251 GCA_036562265.1 Thermodesulfobacteriota bacterium
CCGTGCGTGATCAAGCCGCTCGTCCTCGCGGCCTCGCGCGGCGTCATCCGGGCCGACGACGACGCCGCCTTCGCCGCCGCGTACGCGCGGGTGGGCCGTATCCTCGAGGACCCCGAGGTGGCGGCCTGCGGCGCGCCGGCGCGCGAGGTGCTTGTCGAGCGGTTCGTGCCCGGCCACGAGGTGGCGCTCGAGGGGCTCCTCCTGGCCGGCCGTCTCCTCAGGCTCGCCCTCTTCGACAAGCCCGACCCGATGGACGGGCCCTTCTTCCCCGAGACGATCTACGTGACGCCGTCACGGCTGCCGGCGCGGGTGCAGTCGGACATCGACGCGACGGTGGGGCGGGCGGCGGCGGCGCTCGGGCTCCGCGACGGTCCCGTGCACGCGGAACTCAGGGTGAACGAGGCCGGCCCCTTCATCCTCGAGGTGGCGGGGCGCTCCATCGGCGGCCACTGCTCGCGGGCGCTCCGCTTCGAGTCCGGCTACACGCTCGAGGAGCTGATCCTCCTCCAGGCGCTCGGCCGGGAGCTTGCGCCCCCCGTGCGGGAGCAGCGGCCATCGGGCGTCCTCATGCTGAACCCCCCGAGCGCCGGCCGACTCGAGGCGATCGAGGGCCTCGCCGAGGCGCGCGAGGTGCCGGGCGTGACCGAGGTGTCGATCACGGCCCATGCCGGCCAGACGCTCGTCCCGCTTCCCGAGGGGGCGCAGTACCTCGGCTTCGTCTTCGCGAGGGGGGAGACCCCCGAGGCGGTCGAGGCGGCGCTGCGCGAGGCGGGGCGCCGGATCCGGTTCGTGATCGAGCCTGCCGGCGCGGCGCCCGGAGTCTCGGCCTGATAGAGACTAATAATTATTCTTGACATCCTATCGCCGGCGGGGTATCCTGTGGCCATGTCGGGGAGCGGAGTGCCGATGCACGAGGTCCGCGCGCGTCTCGAGGCGCGCGACCAGCGTCTGACGCCCCAGCGCGAGGCCGTGTACGAGTACCTCAGGCGCGTCCACCACCACCCGACCGCCGAGGAGGTCTACCTGGCGGTCAAGGAGACGGTGCCGCGCGTGAGCCTCGCAACGGTCTACAAGTCGCTCGAGCTCCTCGTCGATTGCGGGCTCGCGAGCAAGTTCACGTACGGGGACGCCTCGGCGCGATACGACATCCGCACCGACGAGCACTCGCACGCCCGCTGCGTGCGGTGCGGGCGGATCGACGACCTGGACGTCGCCCCCGACGCGGCCTGGCTGCACGGCGCGGAGCTCAAGGGGTTCCGGCCGACGGAGCTGCGCCTCGAGGTGCTCGGCGAGTGCGGGGCCTGCCAGCAGAGGGGGTAGGCGGCCGCTTTTTTTGGGCGGGAGAGCAATAGTAATTATTACTTGTGAATCACGGAGCGAGAGAGAACCAGATGCACGGCAGCGCCACTGACATCGTCCAGGTAGGGGGAGCGGCTCTCGGCCGGCGGCCGTGGGCGGCGGTCTTCTCCCGCGAGTTCTGGCGCGTGGCGGGGCCGGCGGCCCTCGTGAGCGTCGGGTACATGGACCCCGGCAACTGGGGGACCGACATCGAGGGGGGCGCCCGGTTCGGCTACCAGCTCCTCTGGGTCATCCTCGTCTCGAACGTGGTGGCGATCTTCCTGCAGAGCCTGGCCGCCAAGCTCGGCCTCGCCACCGGCCGGACGCTCGCCGAGAACTGCCGCGCGCACATGTCCCGCCCGGTCGCCCTGGGGCTCTGGGCGGCCGCGGAGGTCGCGGTCATGGCGACCGACCTCGCCGAGATCCTCGGCGGCGCGATCGCCTTCCACCTCCTCTTCGGGCTGCCGCTCTGGGCCGGCGCCATCCTGACGGGTCTCGTCGTCATGGCGACGCTCGGCCTCTACCGGTACGGCGTGCGCGCGGTCGAGTTCGCGATCGCCGGCTTCGTGGCGCTGATCGGCCTGGCCTACCTCTACGAGATCAGCCTCGTCTCGCCCGACTGGGCCGAGATCGGCCGGAGCTTCGCCCGCCCGACGCTGACGGCGGAGAGCGTCGTCGTCGCGGTCGGGATCCTCGGCGCCACGGTCATGCCGCACAACCTCTTCCTCCACTCCGGCCTGATCCTCAGCCGGCGGGCGGCAGACCCCGAGCGCAACCGGGCAGCCTACCGGTTCGCGGTCGCCGACTCGGTCCTCGCGCTGAACGTCGCCTGGCTCGTCAACTCGGCGATCCTGGTCATGTCGGCGGCGGCCTTCCACGCCAACGGCCTGTCGGTCGCGTCGATCGACGAGGC
>DATCKS010000055.1:0-5792 GCA_036562265.1 Thermodesulfobacteriota bacterium
AAGGTCACGACCGCGCCCGAGGTGTCGACGTCGATGTCCGTGCCGCTCACCGCCTCGTCGGCGTAGAGGGCGAGCTTCGTCTTGGCCGTGATCCACGCGTCCGAGAGGGGCTGCCCGGAGCCGCTCCGGCGCTCGGCGGCCTCGCCGGGCTGCTGCGCGTCGCGCGCGCCCTGCTGCGCGTCCTGCGCCGGAGCCTGCGCCGATGCCGGCCCCGCGAGGGCGAGGAGGGCGGCGCCCGCAAGGGCCGATGTCCGTCGTGCGTCGATCCAGCCGATCATCGCGTGTCTCCGTTCTCTGCGGGCGATCGTCGCAGGGAGCGTGCCAAAAGGGAGGGGCGGTTCGGCGGCCGGCTTACGGCCCCGCCGGCACGGCTCGTGCGACGCGGCGCACGGACGGCCGGGAGGTCCCGGCCCTTTCGCGGGAGGCAAGCGATGGCGCGAGGACCCGGGCGCAACCTTGGCGACGACCAGGACTACACGGGGCTGCCCGACGAGGAGATCCGGCGCGCGGTGCTCGAGCACCTCGAGGCCGATCAGACCGTGGACGCGTCGGAGATCGACGCGGTCGTGGAGGACGGCTCGGTCAGGCTGGTGGGGACGGTCGGCAGCGAGGTGGAGCGGGAGGCGGCCGCGATCATCGTCACCGACGTCCTCGGGCTCGACCTGGCGGCCAACGAGCTCGGCGTGGAGCCGGCGGTGCGCGAGGGCGCGCGGGCGGCCCACGAGCCCGACGCCGAAACCGCCATGGGGGAACCTGGAGAGACCGGGGGCGAGGGGAGCGGCGAGCAGGTGACCGGAATGGAGGAGTACGAGTTCGAGGGGGAGCCCGAGCTGTCGGAGACGATCGGCACGGAGGACCCCATGGAGGCCTCGGACGAGGGACGCTCGTTCACGCCCCCCGACGCGCCGAGCATCGAGGCGCTTGCGGAGACCGACCCGCCGCACGGGTTCGCCGAGGACCAGCCGCGCCCCACGAACGAGCCGGCTCGCCAGCCCGGCGCCGAGGGAGCCGTCGGCCGGGCGATGAGGGAGGCATCCCGCGCCGACCTGCGCCGCGCGGCGACCGAGAGCGCCGGGCAGTTCAAGGAGGAGATGCGCGAGCGCGAGCGGCGGGAACGAGACCGACGACGGGGGCCGTCTTGACGGGCGGGCCGATAGACCGCTAGACTTACGAGCCTTTCTGGTCCAGCCTCCATTCCGTCGAGGCGCGGTAGCCAAGCGGTAAGGCAGAGGACTGCAAATCCTTGACCGCCGGTTCGATTCCGGCCCGCGCCTCCATCCCTCCGTTCCCCATCGCGTCCCGGTCGAGGCCGCGCCCGATGTGAGCGGCCGGGGAGGCACGCTCCTTGCTCGAACTCGAAGACGATTCCGATCCTGGCCGCTGGCCGCGCGCGCCGGGAGTCGACGCACCAGGAGTCGATAATCCCACTCGCCGATCAGTCATCTCGTGGCACGACGTGGACGGTCCTCATCTGCACGCGCGATCGCGCACGCCTGCTCGCCCGGGCGCTACGCGCCATGCGGGCGCTCGAGGAGCCGGGGGTCCCGTACGAGATCGTCGTCGTCGACAACGGCTCGCGCGACCGGACGGCGCGCGTCGTGGGGGCCGCGGCCGCCGGGAGCGCGGTGCCCATCCGGTACCTGTACGAGCCGCGCGGGGGCCTCTCGGTGGTGCGCAACGTCGGCGTCGCCAACGCGCGCGGCGAGTGGATCGCGTTCACCGATGACGACATCATCGTCGCCCCCGGCTGGCTCGCGGCGCTCCGCCGCGGAGCCTCGACACGAGGCGCCGACTTCCTCGGCGGCCGAGTGCTCCCCCGGTGGGGCGCTCCACCGCCGCCGTGGCTGCCGCGCGGTCGGGCGCGAGGCGAGATCTGGGGAGCCCTTGCGCTGCTCGACTACGGCGACCGGGACGTGCCGCTCGCCGTCCCGCTCGGCGCGAACATGGCGGTCCGCCGGGAGGCGATCCGCGCCGTCGGACCGTTTCGCGAGGACCTCGGGCGCGACGCCGGCTCGCTCAAGAGCCAGGCGGTCCCGGAGCTGATGCTCCGCCTGCGGGCGGCCGGCGCGAAGGGCTGGTACATCGCCGACGCGCGCGTCTACCACTGGATCCCGCCCGACCGCCTCACGAAGCGGTACTTCCAGCGCTGGTTCTTCTGGAAGGGGGTCTCGCGCGCGGTGATGGAGCGGCACGCCCCGATCGACGAGGCCGGAATCGACTTCCGCACGGTGCCGCGCATCGGGCGGATCCCCCGTTACATGTTCCGCCAGGTCGCCGAGGCCGGGCTCGCCTGCGTCGCACGCGCGATCCGGGGCGATCTGTCCGGGGTCCTCGTTGCCGAGACGCGGCTCTGCTACCTCGCCGGTTACGCCCGCGCCGTCTGGTTCGGCGATCCGTCACCGACCGGCAGGACCCGGAACCGGGGGGCAAGGGGGCTGACGTGAAGGGGAGCCGCGCGCTCCGGGGGGAACCGAGCCGGCCGAGGGTCACGGGTTTCTGGAACCCTTCGCGCAGACCATCGGCTCCACGTCATGCGACACCCGGGTCACGATCTCGCTCCGACGCCTCGAGGCGAGAGGCCACCGTGGCCGCCGCCCGGCCACGA
Source organism: Thermodesulfobacteriota bacterium (assembly GCA_036562265.1). GTDB lineage: Bacteria > DASVDK01 > DASVDK01 > DASVDK01 > DASVDK01 > DASVDK01. Next base: position 2,606 of record DATCKS010000055.1, read on the forward strand.
CGCAGGAGCGATCGCCCGGTCGGGGAGCAGCCGTTGGCGCTCGATGAGCCGCGCACGAACGTGACGAACGGCGAGCCGCACACCGAGGCCGGCGAGCCCCACCAGCCCATCCGCGGGCCCCGGGGACTGCGTTTGCTCAAAGGGTTGGAGCTTGCGCAGGACTTCGTCGTCGTCGTCACGATCGTCGCCCTCTACGTCCTCATGGCGCGGCAGGTCGTCGGGATGTGGCGCCACGTCCAGGCCGGGTTCGACGTGCGCGCGATCCTCACGGATGTCCTGTTCCTGCTGATCCTCGTCGAGATCTTCCGGCTGCTCATCTACTACCTGCGCGAGCGCCACGTCGCCGTCGGTACCATGGTCGAGATCGGGATCATCAGCGTCTTGCGCGAGGTCATCCTGATCGGGCCCCTGGAGGTCGCGTGGCCACAGCTCCTGGCGATCACCGCCTTTCTCATCGCCCTCGGCGGCTTGCTGCGGTTCGCCAGATTCAATCGTGGACGGACCGTTCCGCCCGCGGGGCGAGGCCGGGGCACGGGGGACTGGCGCCCGCGCGAGCGTTCCCGCCGCGACGCGGAAGCGGGCGTCGCGTGGACCGACGAGCCTCGCCGCGACGCGGACCGGCACGCGGGAGGGCCCGTCGAGCCGGCGGCCGCCTCCGGCGGCGCCGGACCTGGAGGTCGTGACATGACCCGGAGGTCGTGACATGGAGCATTCGGTCTTCGTCGATCGGACGGTCGACCTGCTGCGGTCGCTCCTCGGCTACGCCCGTGACCGGATCCGGACGCACGAGGCGCTCGGCGATCTCCTGCCGGACCGCGTCCCTCCGGAAGAGGTCGTCGGCGCCGCGCTCGTCGAGGCGCTCCGCCGCGTCGACGACGCGCCGGCCGACCGGCTCTACCCGTGGCTCCGCGGCTTCGTGCGGCAGGCGATCGCGCGCGAGGTCGCGGATTGGCGCCGGCGGCGGCGCGAGCGTTCCCTCGACGAGCCCGTCGGAACCGGCTGGTCGGACGACTCCGGCATCGGCGTCCCGCTGCGGCTGATCGACGTCCTGCCCGACCCGACGGCGCCGACGCCCGAGGAGCTGGCCACCGCCGCCGAGGTTCAGCGGGCGATCGCGGCGCTCCTCGGCCAGGCCCCGGACATCTGGCGCGAGCCGCTGCGGCTCCACGCCATCGACGGCCTCCCGATTGCGGCCGTGGCGCGGATGGAAGGGGTGACGACCGCCGAGGTCCGCCGCCGCATCGAGCGGGCGCGCGAGTTCCTGAGGGCGCGCCTGGCCGAGGAGTACGAAGAGGGGCGCGCCCCGGCGGCCGAGACGTTGCTCGCCGCGATGCCACGCACGGAGCCTGCGCCGGAAGCGCTCGCTCGCCTGCACGAACGCCTCGGAACGGGCCGCGCGGGCTGATTCCCCGGGGCAGGGGGCCTGGTGCTCGCGGCCGGCCAGAACCGCCGCCGCCTTCTACCGGCACGCCGACGAGGCGGCGCCTCTCACGTCGACCGCCGCCTGAGCGTCTCGTCCACGTACTGGTCGATCGCGCGCTTGTCGGCCGGGTGGAGCTTCGTGAAGCGCAGCCCCATCCCGATGTGCGGCTGCGTCCAGGCCACCCGCGCCTCGATCGTCATCGGCGACGTCTGGCCCGGGAGCGCGAAGCGCAGGCGGACCGCCGTCCCCTCGGGCAGCGGCGTCGGCGAGTCGACGAAGAGGCCGCCGTGCGAGAGGTCGGTGATCTGTCGCAGGATGGGAGGTGAGTCAGCGGCGAGGGTGATCTCGGCCACGAGCGCGGCTCGCGGCCACCGGCGACGGTCATCCAACGTGGGCGTCCTTTCGGGAAGGCGGCAACGGGGCGATGACTCCCGGCCGCACCTGGTTACGGCCGCCGTGCTTCGCACGGTAGAGGGCACGGTCGGCCGAGGCGAGCATCGTGGCGAACGGCACGTCCTCGCCGGCGTCGATCGACACGACGCCGATGCTCGCCGTGAGACGGATGATCCCCTGCGTGTCGAAGGGCGTGCTCGCGATCGTGGCGCGCAGCCGCTCGGCCGCGGTCAGGGCGCCCCGATGGCTCGCCCCCGACAGCAGGATCACGAACTCCTCGCCGCCGTACCGGCCCACGATGTCGAAGGGCCTGAGGTGCCGGCGCAGGAGCCGGCCGAAGGCGCGCAGCGCCGCGTCGCCGACCGCGTGCCCGTAGAGGTCGTTCACCGCCTTGAAGTGGTCGACGTCGAGCAGCATGAGCGCGATCGGCTCCCCGGCGCGCTGCGCCCGGCGCCGTTCCTCGGCCGCGAGCGCCAGGAACTGGCGGCGGTTGGCGAGCCCGGTGAGCGGATCGCGGCCGCAACTGTCGAGGAGCCGCTCCGTGGCGAGCCGCTCGCGACGCCGGGCCTCCGAGAGGCGCAGCGCCACGACGAGCCTGAGGTCGAGCGCGGTCCAGGGCTCGTGGTCGGTGAGGCAGTCCATCGCGCCCGCCTCGAGCAGCGCGCGGCTGTCGGCCGCCGACGCGCCCGGCACGAGCAGGAGAATCTGTGCGCCCTCGAGTTCGCGCCGTGTGAGGAGCTGTTCGAGGTCCGCGTACGCCGACCGCGCGTCCGGGTAGGGCCCCGCCACGACGACCTGCGTCTCGGGAATGAGTCCCACCGGCGCCGGATCGGCGAGGCGACGCGAGGGGATCCCCTGCGTCGCGAGGCGCGCGCCAAGGCTCGCCGTGGCCGTCTCGTCCGGCCCGGCCAGCACGAGGCGGGGCCCCGCGTCCGGTTGCGGCGCCGGGAGAATCGCCTCCGGCGTTGCGACCCCCGGGGCGACGTGGGCCTCGAGGATCTCCTGCCAGGCGCCCAGACTCTCGGGCACGATCCGCAGGCCGCCCTCGCCGCGACCCCCCACCTGCCGCCACCAGCAGACGACCGCGTCGACCACGCCCGACGCTCCGTCGCGGCCGGACACGACCAGGGAGAGTTGATCGTGCGGGCGGGGGGCGCCGAGGCCGACGAGCCGGAGCCCGTTGCGGCTCACGTCCACCAGTCGGCCCGTGCCGCCGACGAGCGCGGAGCACTCCACGGGCAGTTCCGCGGCAAGGTCCTCGGGCACACGGACCCGAGGCTCGCGCAGGAACGGCCGGAAGGAGTCCCTCGGCATCGACGCCTCCGTCGAGGCCCGGGAGACGCAACGCGCCTCGCGGGCACAGGGTAAGAA
>DATCKS010000081.1:0-1540 GCA_036562265.1 Thermodesulfobacteriota bacterium
GCGCCGCTTCCTCAACGCCCGCAACACGCTGCGCGCCCTGCTCGACGCCGGCGTCGTCCCGATCGTCAACGAGAACGACACGGTCACGGTCGACGAGATCCGCTTCGGCGACAACGACACCCTCTCGGCGCTCGTCACCAACGTCGTCGAGGCCGACCTCCTCGTCATCCTCTCGGACATCGACGGCCTCTACGACGCCGACCCGCGAAAGGCGCCGACGGCCCGCCTCATCCCCGAGATCCGCGAGGTGGACGACGCCCTGCGCGCGAAGGCCGGCGGGGCCGGCGCCCTCGGCTCGGGCGGCATGGCGACCAAGCTCGAGGCGGCGCGCAAGGCGGCCCTCTTCGGCGTCCCCACGGTCATCGCGAACGGGCGCACGGACGACGTGCTCGTGCGCGTCGTGGCCGGCGAGCCGCTCGGGACCTTCTTCCGGCCGCGCGAGGAACGGCTCGCCTCGCGGAAGCACTGGATCGCCTTCGGCCTCACGCCGTCCGGGACGCTCACGCTCGACGACGGCGCCGTCGCCGCCATCGTGAAGAAGGGCAAGAGCCTTCTCCCCTCGGGCATCGTCGCGGTTTCCGGCCGCTTCGAGGCGGGCGACTCGGTCCGCCTCGTCGACCCCTCGGGCCGCGAGGTGGCGCGCGGCCTGGTCAACTACCCCTCGTACGACGTCGAGAAGATCCTCCGCGCGAAGACGACCGAGATCGAGGCCCGGCTCGGCTACAAGTCGCTCGACGAGGTGGTCCACCGGGACGACCTCGTGGTGCTCTGAGCCGGCGCGCCTGCCGCCCGTTCGTCGCCCGCCGACCTCACCCCGTGGGCATGCCGCCGGCGCAGCGACGGCGCCTTCGTCTTCACTGACCTCGGGAGATGGAAGGGATTCGACCGGGTTGTCGCCCGGCTCGCCGTGAGGTGCGGGGTCTCACCCGCGCGGAGTCGGCAGGAGCTTCACCAGCACCGTCGGCCGGAACTCGGTGGCGACGCAGTCCATGTAGATCTCGTCGTAGAGGTGGCTGCCGACGCGCTTGCACTCCCGGCGCCGGCCGATCATCCGGAAGCCGGCCCGCTCGTAGGCCCGGATCGCCCGCTCGTTGAAGGCGTAGACGCGCAGGAGCACGTTGTGGAGGCCGAGCGCCACGAAGGCGTACTCGAGCGCCAGGCGCGTGGCCTCGGTCCCGTACCCCTTCCCCCACGCCGCCTTCTCGCCGATCATGATCCCGAAGTCGGCGCGCCGGTTCGCGTGGTCCACGTTGTGGAGACCGGTGACGCCGATCGCGCCGAGTCCCGGGCGCTCGTAGATCGTGAAGACCACGTCGCGCTCGCTCGTCGCCATCCGGTCGTAGAACTGTTCCTCGAACTCGCGGACGCGCGGCCGCATGCCCATGTCGGTCGACCGCGTCACCTCGAAGTCGTTGACCCACCGCTCGTAGAGCGGCACGAGGTCGCGGCGGAGCGGCCCGAGCGCCACGCGCTCGCCCACGATGCTGATGATCGGCGCGTCCGTGGAGGCCTGCCCGGTCATGCCTCGGAGCATACCACC
>DATCKS010000088.1:0-3434 GCA_036562265.1 Thermodesulfobacteriota bacterium
GCTCATCGCCGCGCGGCTCACCGACGGCCAGCGAGAGGTGATGCTCGCGACCCGGCAGGGCATGGCCATCCGGTTCAAGGAGGACCAGGTGCGGCCGATGGGGCGCACCGCGCGCGGCGTCACCGGCATCGAGCTCGAGGAGGGGGACGCCGTCATCGCCATGGAGGCGCTGGCCCCGTCGGAGCAGGGGACGCTCCTCACGATCTGCGAGAACGGCTACGGCAAGCGCACGCCGATGGACGAGTACCGGCTCCAGAACCGCGGCGGCAAGGGCATCATCACCATCAGGACCACCGACCGCAACGGGCCGGTGGTGGGGGTCCTCCAGGTCGAGGACGGCGACGAGCTGATGCTCGTCACCAACCGCGGCAAGATCATCCGGTCGAAGGTCGACGACATCCGCGTCCAGGGCCGCGACACGCAGGGCGTCCGCTTGATCTCCATGGAGCCGGACGAGAAGGTCGTCGGCCAGGCCCGCCTCGCCGAAAAGGAGGAAGAGAACGGCGAGGCGTGAGCCGAGCCGTTCGTGAGGCGAGCGGCCCCCGGGGGTTGGCGCGCCGTCAGGCGCGCCGAGGAGCGGAGCCGCGGCTTTGCCGCGGCGGAGCGGAAGGCGGCCGCGAGCCGATGGTGGAAAACGGCGAGGCGTGAGCCGAGCCGTTCGGGAGGCGAGCGGCCACCGCTGGGCCTGTACCTGCCCGGGCGGAAGCGGGCCCCCGGGCCGAAGCGGACGCCGGCCCGAGCCAAGCCCTTGTGGTGTCCCTCGGCCGATGCCGCAACCGGTGGTGTGCCAGCCGTCACCAAAGGGCGACCGGAAGGCTTGCCCCGACCATCCGCTTCCGGTATAGTGCCGCGAAATGACGGACCAGCCGGGTCACTGCGCGGCTCCCAACCCAGGTCCGGTCGCCCGTCTCCACCCGGAGACGTGGGCGGTCCACCCACGCAGCGCCACCCCTGGCAGGCGACCCACGTCCCTGTCCTCGCTTCCACGGTTGCGTCCCCTTCCCGACCGCATGGCTCACGGCCTGCACTCCGCCGCTGGCGTGCCGGACGACGTGCCGGACACGAGGGCTCGATGAAGCGACTGCGCCGCCGCGCGAAGAACGTCGACACGACGCTGCTCACGCGCAAGACGATCAACGATCTCCTGGAGCGGGCGTTCGCCGCCCAGACCACCCGGGCGGATCTCGAGGACATCGGCGACCGCCTCTACCGCCTCGGCGACGCGATCGTCCCGGCGCTCGTCCGCAAGCTCGAGGAGACGGACGACGACGAGGCGCTCGCCCGACTCGCCTTCCTGGTGGAGTACCTGGACCACGAGGCGTTCGTCGAGCCGCTGGTCGACCTGCTCCTCTCGCGCCGCAAGAGCGACCGCGCGAAGGCGACCCTGCTCGCGGCGCTCCAGGCCTACAACGTCGACACGAGCGACCCGCTCTTCGACGACATCTTCGATCGGCCCGGCGTGGCGCTCGCGCACTCGGCCTCGCGGCTGGTCGAGGAGGCCGAGGCGGCCGACGACTCGGCGGTCCGCTTCCTCGAGAGCTTCTTCGGCTACTCGCGACCGCACAAGCTCGCCATCGTGACGCAGCTCGGCAAGATCGAGGACCGGCGGGCCATCCGCTACCTGGAGCTGCTCGGCGAGCACGAGGACGCCGAGATCGCCATGCTCGCCGTGGACACGCTCGGCCGCATTCGGGACGGCCGGGCGGTCGCGGCCCTCGCCCGCCTGGCGGCCCGCCCGATCGACCCGGCCCGGCGCGCCCGGGCGGAGCGCAGCCTGCGGCGGCTCGCCTTCGTGGGGCTGCCGGTGGCGGAGATGCGCCGGCGCACCGCGCTGCCGTCGAAGCTCGGCCCGCTCTACAAGGTCCACGTGAGCCGGTTCGACAGCGAGGGGAGCCGCGCCCTCTGGTTCGCGCGGCGCCGCCGCGCCGACGGCCCCACCCTGACCGCCGTCTGCCTCCTCGTCGACGACGAGTACGGCCTCAAGGACGGCTTCGGCTACGACGAGATCGAGCGAGCCGACTACGAGAGCCTCATCCGGAAGGCGCGCAAGGAGGAGTCGCTCGTCGAGACCGACTTCCGGTACGCCGTCACGCTGCTGCGAGACGCGCTGGCGCGCAACGAGGAGGCCGGCAACCCCTACCCGCCCCACTTCCTCCTGCTGCGCCGGTTCTTCGAGGCGACCGACCTCACGCCCGAGCGGTACGAGCCGACCTTCCCCGAGTTCGACGAGGCGGCGCTCCTCGACGACCTCGCCGCCCTCGCCGAGACCGGGTCGCTCCTCGACCGGGACGAGTTCGAGGGCTGGCTCATCGCCACCGAGCGGGTCTACGACTACGCCGACGAGGTGCGCGCGCTCGCCGACGAGGCGAGCCGGCGGCGTTTCGTGCAGCGGAGCCTGGACATCGCGCACCGCTTCTTCGAGGAACTGGTTCGGCCGGAGCTGCCGCGCTATCGTGACCGCCTGAGGGCCGTGGCCGACCTCCTCAGGCGCACGGGCAACCGGCGTCGGGACGTCCGGCTCGCCCTCGTGGCTGCGGCGCATATCGACGCGGCGATCGACCGGCGGGCGCGGGTGCCGATCACCGATCAGCCCTTCGTCCATCGCCTGATCTTCGAGAGCCTCGACCTCGCGGTCACCGCGCTCAACGACGGCTACGACCTCCGCAAGGAGTCGGACGACTCCGAGGCCGAGTAGCAGGGGCGTCTTCCGGACGACGATGACGCTGGCCAACAAGCTGACGATCCTGCGGATCATCCTGATCCCGCCCGTGGTCGTCTGCCTCATGCTCCCGGGACAGGGCTACCAGTGGGCGGCGGCCGCCGTCTTCTTCGCGGCCTCGGTCACCGACTACCTGGACGGGTATCTCTCCCGCTCGCGCAACGAGGTCTCTCGCCTCGGCAAGCTGCTCGACCCGATGGCCGACAAGCTCCTCATCGCGGCCGTCTTCATCACGCTCGTGGAGCTCGGGCGGGTCGCCGCGTGGATCGTCATCCTCATCGTCGCCCGCGAGCTGGCCGTGACCGGCCTTCGGGCCGTGGCGGCGGCCGAGGGGCTCGTCGTGCCGGCCGACACGCTGGGCAAGTGGAAGATGGTGGCGCAGATCGTCGCCGCGATCGCGCTCATCCTCAGCCTCGAGCCGATCGCCACGCTCAGCGTCTGGGTCGCCGCCGTCCTCACGGTCTGGAGCGGCGTCGACTACGTCCGCCGCTATTCGTTCCTCTTCGACGAGTCGCGGCGGTGATCGGGGTCCTGGTCCTCGTCGGTGCCTACCTGGTCGGGTCGATCCCCGTGGGGGTCCTCGTCGGCCGCGCCTACGGCGTGGACGTGCGGGCGGTCGGCAGCGGCAACATCGGCACGGCCAACGTCCTTCGGACCCTCGGCAAGACGGCGGCCGGCCTCACGCTGGCGGGCGACTTCCTCAAGGGGTTCGTCC
>DATCKS010000093.1:0-2068 GCA_036562265.1 Thermodesulfobacteriota bacterium
GGACGAACACCAGGGCCGACAGCACGAGCAGCAGCGCGGCGTTGACCCACGGCGGCCAGCGACAGAGATACGCGTACAGCACGACGATGTTCCAGTACGAGGGGAACCCGGTGAAGAAGTGGTCCGCCGTCTTGGCGTCGACGCGGGCGAAGCCCAGGGCCGACGCGAGGAGGGGACAGGCGGCCACCAGGAGGCCGCCTTCGGCCGGCAGGAGGCCCCAGGCGTAGGCGAGGACCACCGGGACGAAGACGAACGTCAGGTAGTCGACGATGTCGTCCATGCGCGCGCCGTCGAAGAGGCTCGCCCGCTCCTTGACGCGCGCCGCCCTGGCGAGCGTCCCGTCGGAGGCATCGACGAAGACGGCGAGGGTGAGGAGGACGAAGGCCGCGCGCGGCCGCCCGCCAAGGCCGGCGTCGAGGGCGAGCAGGGCGAGGACGACGCCGGACGCGGTGTAGAGGTGTACGAGGTGGGCCGCCAGGGCCTTCACGCGTCGCTCCGCCGCGGCCGGCCGGTGCAGGCGTTGCATGGGAGGCTCGCCATGTCCATCGTCTCCTCGAGAACGTCGATCGCCCTGGTCTGCCTCGGCCTGGGCCTGGTCGGCATGAGCCTCCTCGCCGGTCGGCCGCGCCGCCGCAAGACGGCCGTACCCCGGCCCCCGGCCGGCCCTTCGGAGGCCGAGCGGGTGCTGCGGGAGGTCATGCCGGACCCGGCGGAGCAGATCACCGGCTGACCGCCGGGCACAGGGCCGCGCCGCCAGGCTAACACGAGCCGCTTGCCGCCGGTCGTCCCAGCGTGTATAGAAGGCGGCCATGACGCGCGGCACGACCTACCCGCCCGCGCCAGCCGACTGGTACCAGCTGCGGGACGAGGAGCTGCTGGGACTGCGCATCTGCCAGCTCCCGCTCGCCATCGAGGGGAGCCCCCTCGAGGGGCGCGTGGCGGACCTCTACGCCGAGCTGGCGGCCAAGGGGATCGACTTTCGCCCGATCGTCTACCTCGGCGACGAGTGGTTCTCGCCCGACGGCGTGCCGGCCATCGCCATCCCGTTCTACCTGGCCCACCCGCGGCTCACGCAGCTCGAGGCACGGATGATGCTCGAGGTCGAGGGGGGCGACCCCGCGAGCTGCATGACGCTGCTCAGGCACGAGGCCGGCCACGCCATCGACCACGCCTATCGGCTCGCGACCGATCCGCGGCGGGCGGCCCTCTTCGGTTCGGCCGAGGTCTACGACCCCGACAACTACCGCCCGCGGCCCTACAGCCGCAGCTTCGTGCGCCACATCGACAACTTCTACGCGCAGGCCCACCCGGACGAGGACTTCGCGGAGACCTTCGCCGTCTGGCTCTCGCCGCACATCGACTGGCGGCGGAAGTACGCCGGCTGGAAGGCGCTGGCGAAGCTCGAGTACGTGGACGAGATCGTGCGCACGGAGGTCGTCGGCAAGCCGCCGCGCGTGGCCCGCGGCCCGCTCACGAGCCGCGCCTCGACGCTGCGGATGACGCTCGAGCACTACTACAAGCGCCGCCGCCGCCTCTACGGCCAGGACGCGCCAGACGTGTACGACGCCGACCTGACGCGCATCTTCGCGCCGGCGCCCCCCGCGCCCGGCGCGGAGCCGGCGTCGAAGTTCCTGCGCCGGCGCCGGCGTGCCATCATCGACGCGGTCGCGCGGTTCACCGGCGAGCGGAAGTACACGGTGGACAACCTCATCACCAAGCTCGCCGCGCGCTGCACGACGCTCAAGCTCTACGTGGGCAAGGACGAGGCCCAGACCGGCTTCGAGCTGGCCGCCTTTCTGTCCACGCTCGTGACGAACTACCTCCTCACCGGCAAGTTCAAGCGGATCGTATGAGGCTCGTCCCCGCATGACACCCGGGTTCGTATGAGACGCAAGCTGAGAGTCCTCGTCGCCATCGATACGAATTTCGAGCCGGCGGTCGACTACGACTACCGCCGGCACTTCGATGAGCCCGACTGGGAGACGACGCGCGACGTCGTCCTGGCGCTCGAACGTCTCGGCCACTCGGTCGTGATCGTGGGGGTCCACCGCGACGTCCTTAAGGTGGC
>DATCKS010000113.1:0-19138 GCA_036562265.1 Thermodesulfobacteriota bacterium
CCGCCGCTCGGCGGGTTCCCCGGGGCCACCGACGCCTTCGACTTCCATGCGCGCGCCGGGATCCCCACGATCCCCTCGTTCGGCCCCGGCCTCCTCACGGTCTGTCACGGGCCGAACGAGTACGTCGCGGTCGAGTCGGTCGTGCAGGCGGCGAAGATCTACGCGCTCGCGGCGTTCGACTACCTCGGTGGGGGACGACGATGACGACGGCAACCTGTCTCGGATGCGTGCGGTGCGGGCGAACGCACCCCCTCTCCGAGCGCTACCGCTGCCCGGCCTGCAGCGGCATCCTCGACGTGCGGTACGACATGGAGGCGGCGCGGCGGGCCGGCGCCGCGGCCGAGGTGACGGCCGACGGGGCCGGCATGTGGGGCGTGCGAACGCTCCTGCCCATCGCCGCGAGCGTGGCGCCGGTCTCCCTCGGCGAGGGGGGAACGCCGCTCGTCTCGGCCCCGCGCCTGGCCGCGCGCCTCGGCGTCGGCGAACTCCTCCTCAAGCTCGAGTCCGCGAACCCGACCGGGTCCTTCAAGGACCGGCCGGTGTCGGTGGCGCTCACGAAGGCGCGCGAAGTCGGCGTCGGCGGCGTCGTCACCGCGTCGAGCGGCAACGCGGGGGCCGCGGTGTCGGCCTACGCGGCGCGCGCCGGCCTGCCGGCGGTCGTCCTCGTCTCCGAGGGGCTCGTCAAGGCCAAGCTCGCGCAGATCGCCATGTACGGCGCCACCCTCGTCGCCGTCCGGGGGCACTTCAGCGCGGCCTACGCCCTGGCCGCCGAGCTGGCCCGGCACACCGGCTGGTACAACGTGACGACGACCTGCCTCAGCGCCTTCCCGACCGAGGGGAACAAGACCGTTGCGTACGAGCTCCTCAGGCAGTGCGGTGGGGCCGTCCCCGACTGGATCACGGTGCCGGTCGGCTCGGGCCCCCTGCTCGTCGGGACGCTCAAGGGCTTCGACGAGCTTCGCGCGCTGGGGCTCGCCGACCGCACGCCCCGAATGGTGGCCGTGCAGGCGGAGGGATGCGCGCCGGTGGCCCGGGCGTTCGCGGCCGGCGCCGACGAGGTGGAGGCGTGGGGGACGCCGGACACCGTGGCGAGCGGCATCCGCGATCCGCTCCAGGGGTACGCCGACGACGGCACGCTCACGCTCGCCGCCGTGCGCCGGTCGGGCGGGGCGGCGGTGGCGGTGAGCGACGCGCGGATCCTCGAGGCGACGCGAGACCTCGCGCGGGACGAGGGGATCCTCGCCGAGCCGACCGGCGCGGTCAGCGTGGCCGGCATCGCGGAATTGCGCCGGCGGGGCGTCATCGAGGCGGGGGCCCGCGTCGTCGCGCTCGTGACCGGCCACGGGCTCAAGGACCCGGCCGTGCTCGCGACGCTCGTGCCCGAGCCGCCGGTGGTCGAGCCGCGTCTCGACGCGCTCCTGGCGGTGACCGACGCGCAATAATCGGTCGATGGACCGGGAGGCGTCGTTCGGCGTCGACAGCGCCTGCATCGACTGCGACCAGTGCCGGCAGATCGCGCCGGCCACGTTCGCCCCGTCGGGCGGTCGCACCGTCGTGCGCCGCCAGCCGGCGAGCCGCGAGGAGACGCGCCTCGCCGCGCTCGCGCTGATCACCTGCCCGACCGGCGCCATCCACGCCACGCCCGCCGCCAGGCCGGCGGTCCGCCAGGCGGTCGCGTCCCTCCCCGAGGCCGTGACGCCGGACGGCGCGGTCCTCTTCTGCGGCTACGCCGCGGCGCCGTCGTTCGGCGCGTCGTCGTACCTGATCCGTCGGCCGGAGGGGAACGTCCTGGTCGACTCCCCGCGCTTCACCGCGCCGCTCGTGCGGCGGCTCGAGGCGCTGGGCGGCGTGGCGCTCATGGTGCTGACGCACAGGGACGACGTCGCCGACCACGCGAAGTTCGCGGCGCACTTCCGCTGCGAGCGGGTCCTTCACCGCGACGACGTCACCCGAGCCACGCGGGAGGTCGAGCGGCAACCCTCGGGCGACGACCCGGTGCCGCTGGCCCCCGACCTGCTCTTCGTCCCGACGCCGGGCCACACGCGCGGTCACGCGGTCCTGCTCCACGCCGAGCGGCACCTCTTCTCGGGCGACCACCTCGCCTTCGATCCGGACGCCTCTGGCCTCGTGGCCTGGCGCGACGTCTGCTGGTGGGACTGGGAGGCGCAGGTCCGTTCGCTCGCCCGCCTCCTCGACCTCAGGTTCGAGTGGCTCCTGCCGGGCCACGGCCACCGGTATCACGCGCCGCCGGCGCGGATGCGCCGCGAGCTTGTGGCGCTGGTCGGCCGACTCCGATCACAGTCCCGGCACGAGGGTCGGTGTTAGGATGGCGCCATGAGCCGCGTCCTCACGGCCCTTCTCGTCGCGTTCCTCGTCGCCGTCCTGGGCTGCGGGCCCGATCCCGGGTCGGTCGGCGCACCCGATCCCGAGGTGGAGGAGGTCGCGCTCGTCCGCGCGGAGGCGCTCGTCGGCCACACGGCCCCGTTCGACCGGCTCGCGGTGGAGGCAACGGTGGCGCCGCTCGTCGATCGGCCGGCCCCGAACGGCGTCGGCCGCGAGCCGCGCGCCTGGGTCGCCTCGTTCGTGGCCGACGGCGAGTGGCGGCTCGTCTTCAAGGCCGAGACGGGGCCCTGTCTCGTCGACTGCGCAGGCCAGCGCTACTGGTACTTCGTCGTGTCGCCGGACGGCGAGCCGACCCCCGCCGGGCGCTACGCCCTGGTCGTCTCGCGAGGGGAGGCGAGGGCCGAAGGGGAGCCGCGGTGGGGCTTCCCGGGCGAGGCCGAGCGGCGACTCCTCGAGACGGCGCGCGCCGGCGGTCGCTGACGTCGGCGCCAGGCGCACCCGTCCGCGGGCACGTTCTCGGCACGCGATCGGTTCCCATGACGGCGTCCCGTGGCGCCCGCGCGGCCCTGTGGCTCGCGCCGGCGGCCGCCCTCTGGGTTGCCTCCCTCGTCCCGCTCTTCTCCGTGCGGCTGCCGCCGCTCTTCGACTACCCCAATCACCTCGCGAGGCTCCACATCCTCGCCGTGGGAGAGCGCTCGGACGTCCTGCGGGAGTTCTACGCGATCGAGTGGCGCTTCGTCCCCAACCTCGCGATGGACCTCGTCGTGCCGCCCCTGGCGCGGCTCGTCGGGGTCGAGCCGGCGGGACGGCTCTTCATCGCGGCGACCTTCCTCATGCTCGTCGGCGGGACGATGGGGCTCCACGCCGTGCTGCACCGGCGACTCTCGCCCTGGCCGCTCCTGGCCTTCGTCCTCCTGTACAACAAGATGCTCACCTGGGGGCTCGTCGGGTACCTGTTCGGCGTCGGGCTCTTCCTCTGGACGCTCGCGGCCTGGATCGCCTCTGCCGGCCGGAACGCGTGGGTCAGGCTCGCCGTCTTCTCCGGCCTGGCGACCGTTCTCCTGATCTGCCACCTCTACGCCCTCGGCCTCTACGGCGTGTCGGTCGTCGCCTACGAGCTGTCGCGCTTCTGGCGGGCCAGGCGCCGCGGGGCGCCGCAGCCGGCGAGCGACCTCGCCGTCGCGGTGGGGCAGCTCGTCCTGCCCGTGGCGCTCTTCCTCGCGCTTAGCCCGCTCACGGCCGACGCGACGGCCTTCGAGCTGCGCCCGTACTGGAAGAAGCTCGCCGCCGGCGTCTCGGTCCTGCAGCTCTACGACGTGCGCCTCGAGGCGGCGGTCGTGGCGCTGGCCGGGATCGCGTACCTCGTGCTCCTGGCAAGAGGGGTCGTCCGCGTGTCGGCGGACATGGTCGCCCCGCTCGGCGGCCTCGCCGTCTCGTACCTCGCGATGCCCGCCACGCTCTTCGGTTCCAACCTGGCGGACCGGAGGCTGCCGGTCGCGTTCGCGTTCCTCCTGATCGCCGCGAGCGACGGCGAGTGGCGCGGCGAGCGCTCGCGCCTGGCGTTTACCACCGCCGTCGTCGCCGTCGTGGCGGTCCAGCTCGGCGTCGTCCATCGGCAGTGGCAGGGGTTCGCGCGGACGTACGAGACGTACTTCCGGGCGATCGAGGCGCTGCCCGTCGGCGCGAAGCTGATGGTGGTCTACGCCCGCGACGGGTGGACGGACGCGATGACGCCGCCGGTGCAGAACGTCTGGTGCCTGGCGGTGATCGAGCGGAGCGCCTTCGTCCCGTTCATCTTCGCCAGGCCGGGCCAGCAGCCGCTCGCGCTCACGCCGCGCTATCGGGCGCTCGCGGAGGCGACGCCCGGTTCCCTGTTCCTCAGGGATGCGCTCGAGGCGCTCCCGCCGGAAGACGCGGGCCCCTTCCGCCGCGACCTCCTCGCCCGCTACGACGTGCTCGCGGTCGACCGGGTGCGGGCCTTCCCGCGTCCGCCGCCGGCCACGTACCCGCGCATCTTCGAGGAGGGGGACGTGACGCTGTACCGCCTCCACTGAAGACCGCGGCCTTGAAGGCGGCCACGCCGGCCTGGCGTTTGGTACCCTAGACGGCCATGAACGCCGCGCTCCTGGCCACGAAGCCGTACGTCATGGCGGAACTCGATCGGCTCAAGCAGGCTCGCCTGGCCGCCCGGCTGCCGGTGTACGACTTCGGGGTGGGCGACCCCATCGAGCCGACGCCGCCCTTCATCGTCGAGGCGCTCAGGCGGGCCGTGCCGGAGGTCTCGCAGTATCCGAGTGTCGCGGGCACGAAGGCGCTCCGCCAGGCGTGCGCCGACTGGGTGAAGCGCCGCTTCGGCGTCACGCTCGACCCCGAGACCCAGATCCTGCCGACCGCCGGGTCGAAGGAGGCGATCTTCCACCTGGCGCTCGTGCTCGTGGACCCGTCGACGGCCAGGCGGCGCGTCGTCTACCCGACCCCGGGCTACCCGATCTACGAGGCCGGCGCGCTCTTCGCGGGGGCGGTCGCGCACCCCGTGCCGCTCTCGGCGCGCACCGACTTCGCCTTCGACCTCGGCGACGTGCCGGAGGCCGCGCTGGCGGAGACGCGGCTCCTCTGGGTGAACTATCCGCACAACCCCACCGGCAAGGTCGTCGGCCGAGAGTACTACCGGGCGCTCGTCGACGGCTGCCGTCGCCACGGCATCGTCCTCGCCTCCGACGAGTGCTACGTCGACCTGGCGTTCGACGCCGAGGCGGCGAGCGTCCTGCAGGTGTCGACCGAGGGCGTGCTCGCGTTCTTCTCGCTCTCCAAGCGGTCGGGGATGACCGGGTACCGGTCGGGCTTCGTCGCGGGCGACCCGGAACTGATCGCCCTCTACCGCAAGTTCCGCGCGTTCATGGGGGTGGCGGGGGCGGAGTTCGTCCAGGCGGCCGCCGTGGCGGCCTGGTCGGACGACGCGCACGTCGCCGAGCGCGCCGCCGTGTTCAAGGCGAAGCGGGATCTGGTCCTGCCGGCGCTCAGGCGACTCGGCTACGAGGTGCGGGCGAGCGAGGGGACGTTCTTCCTCTGGCTGCGCGTGCCGCCCGGGGGGCGCGACGGCGGCGACGCCCACGCGCACGCCGCGCGCCTGCTCGAGTCCGGGATCATCGTGAGCCCGGGCGACGCCTTCGGGCCGGGAGGGGAGGGGTACGTGCGCGTGGCGCTCGTGCCGCCTCTCGAGACCTGCCGGGCGGCGCTCGAGGTCTGGGAACGGATCGGCATCTGAGAGCGCGGGCCTGTCCCGCGAGGTGGACATCATGAGTGACGTGGCGCTTCTCGAGCGCGCGATCGTGGAGATCCACGCGGACCCGAAGCGGCTCGAGTCGACCGAGGGGCGGCAGGTGGTCGAGGCGGTCGTCGACGCGCTCGACCGGGGGCAACTGCGCGTCGCCGAGAAGGTGAACGGCGTCTGGGAGGTCCGCTCCTGGGTCCAGCAGGCGATCCTGCTCTACTTCCGCGTAAGGCCCATGGCGCGCATCGAGGCGGGCCCCTTCGAGTACCACGACAAGATCCCGCTCAAGACCGGCTACCCGGAGCGAGGCGTCCGCATCGTGCCGCCCGCCGTCGTGCGCTACGGCGCCTACCTCGAGTCGGGCGTCGTCTGCATGCCGTCCTACGTGAACATCGGCGCCTGGGTCGGCTCCGGCACGATGGTCGACACCTGGGCGACGGTCGGCTCCTGCGCGCAGATCGGCCGCAACGTCCACCTCGCCGGCGGCGTCGGCATCGGCGGCGTGCTGGAGCCGCCGGGCGCCCGTCCCGTCATCATCGAGGACGGCTGCTTCATCGGCTCGCGCTGCATCGTCGTGGAGGGGGTGATCGTCGAGGAGGAGGCGGTGCTCGGGGCCAACGTGACGATCACCGGCTCGACCCCCATCGTGGACGTGACCGGGCCGGAGCCGGTCACCTACCGCGGCCGGGTGCCGGCCAGGTCGGTCGTCGTGCCGGGCACGATTCCCAAGACCTACCCGGCCGGCACGTTCAACGTGCAGTGCGCCCTCATCATCGGGCAGCGAAGCGCGTCGACCGACCGGAAGACCTCCCTCAACCAGGCGCTGCGGGACTTCGGGATCGCCGCGTGAGGCCCGGCGCGCGGACGTCGCTCGCGGATCTGGCGCTCGAGCTCCTGGCGGTCCCGAGCCCGATCGGCCAGGAAGGTCCGCTCGCGGATCTGGTCCAGGAGCGGGTCGCCGCGCTCGGCCCGACCGTCCGGCGCGAGCGGATCGGTCACAACGTCGTGGCGCGGGTCGACCGCCCGGGCGGGTCCGGCGCCGTCGCCCTCTTCGGGCACCTCGACACCGTTGCCGGCCACGTCGGCGATCCGGTTCGGCTCGACGGCGACCGTCTCTACGGCTGCGGCGCGAGCGACATGAAGGGCGGCCTCGCCGTGATGCTCGCGCTCCTGGCCGACGCGGCGGCCTCGAGGACGCCCGGGCCGGCGCTCGTCGCCGTCTTCTACGATCGTGAGGAGGGGCCGTACGCCGAGAGCGGGCTCGGCCCCGTCCTCGAGCGCTCCCGGCTCCTCGAGGGCATCGACTTCGCCTTCTGCCTCGAGCCGACCGGGGGGGAGGTGCAGGTCGGCTGCCTCGGCGCCCTGCACGCGTGCGTGCGCTTCACAGGCCGGGCGGCGCACAGCGCGCGGCCCTGGCAGGGCGAGAACGCCATCCACAAGGCGGCCCCCTTCCTCTCGCGCATCGCGGCACGGACGCCGCGCGACGTGACGATCCAGGGCCTCACCTTTCGGGAAGTGATGAGCGTCACGACGGCGCGCTCCCACGCGGTGCGCAACGTCGTCCCCGACTTCTTCGAGCTGAACGTGAACTACCGTTTCGCCCCGGACAAGGGGATCGACGCGGCACGGGCCGACGTGCTCGCGATCGTGGGGGGCGAGGCGGAGGTGACCTTCGTCGACGAGGCGCCGCCGGGACCGGTGGTGCGCGACCACCCGGTCCTCGCGCGCTTCCTCGAGATCACCGGCGCGCCGGTGGCGCCCAAGCAGGCCTGGACCGACGTGGCCCGCCTCGGACAGGCCGGGATCCCCGCGGTGAACTACGGACCGGGCGAGCCGTCGCAGGCGCATCAGTCGGGGGAGTGGGCGCCGGTCGCGCCGCTCGGCGCGGCCAGGACGGCGCTGGCCACCCTCCTCGGGCTCGCGGGTACGTAACGGCAAAGCGCCCGGAGCGTCCGCGGGCGGCCCGTGGGGACGGGAGCCGGCCTGCGGACGGCGGAAAGCCCGGGCCCCAGACGGCGACGGGCCGTACGGCGTCTGCCGTACGGCCCGTCCGGAACCTTCGAGGATCCCCGTCTCGAAGGGGATCCGCCGCCTGGATTACCGCTTCTTGAGGATCGCGTCCTTCATCGCCTTGGCGACGCGGAAGCGCACCACGCGCTTCGCCGGGATCTTGATGGCCTGGCCGGTCTGCGGGTTGCGCCCCATGCGCGCCTTCCGGTTCACGAGCACGAGCTTGCCGATGCCCGGGATGGTGAACCCGTTCGCCGCCTGCTTCGCCGCAAGCGCCGCCTGCTCCTCGAGCAGCATCGCGGCAGTCTTCTTCGGAATGTCGACCTTCGCCGCCAGATGCGCCACGATCTGCGACTTCGTCATCGCTTTGGCCATGGATCCTCCGTCTCCCGTATATCCATTAGAGTCCGTCTGCCGCGTGCCGGCGGCACGCCGCAGCCGGAACCGACCGGCCGCGGGTGTCTGCCGCCGTGAGCCCGTCTGCAGAACCTCTCGTCTGTTCGCGGAAACGCGCGCGTCGGGCGGGCCCGAGTGCGTTGACACGCTCGGACAATGAATTAGCCGATCCGACGCGCCTTGTAAAGGGCCGATTGCGATCCGGCCGCGCCAGATGCGGGCAAACGCGACCCGGCCTCGGCCGCTCACGACCGGGCGCGAACCGCGTCCCGGCTCGGGCGTCGGTCGCAACCCTGCCCAGCCCGTGAGCAGGCGGCCGGCGGATGCTGCCCGTTCGTGCGGCAGGCGTCGTTGCCCGGCGAGCCAACACCGCGGATTCCCGCGGCCGGCGCGGCCGCCGGCGGGCCGGCGCCGCTGGCACCCCTCCTGCACTCCCCGCGATCGACAGGGCGTTCGTCCGCTCACGCCGCTACCTGATGGAGGGTTGCCAATGGCCATTGCATCATCTTCGGAGGCCACGCCCCGGATGGACGTCTCGCCCCGCGGCCGCCGCCGGCGCCGCCCGCTCGTCGATCCGACCCACCGGACGACCCGGGTCGTGCTGAACGCGCTCGACCTGCTCGAGACCTTCGCGCACGGCGAGGCGGAGCAGGGGGTCTCGGCCATCGCGGCGCGTCTCGGCCTCGCCAAGAACAACGTCTTCCGCATCCTCGCCACGCTCGAGACGCGCGGCTACGTGGAGCAGGACCCCCGTACCGAGCGGTACCGCCTGGCGCCCGGCAGCCTGCGCCTCGGCCTGTCGATGCTCGAGCAGGTCGGCCTCGCCCGCCAGGCGCGGCCGGTCCTCGACGCGCTCGCGGCCGAGACCGGCGAGACGGCGCGCCTCGGCGTCCTGCGCGGTCACGCCGCGGTCTACGTGGCGCAGAGCGACCTGCCGGAGCGCGCCGTGCAGGTCGTGCTCCCCATCGGGACGCCGCTGCCGCTGCACGCGACGGCCGTCGGCAAGGTCCTCCTCGCCCACGAACCGGCCGAGGCGGAGCACCTCCTCGCCGCCCGCGACCCGCTCGCGGCCTACACGGCGCTGACCATCCGCGACCCGCGGGCCCTCGCCTCGCGCCTGCCGGCGATCGCCTCGTGCGGCCACGCGCTCGACGACGGCGAGTACGCGCCGGACGTGCGCTGCGTCGCCGCCCCGGTGCGCGACTACACGCGCCGCGTCGTGGGGGCCTTGAGCCTGTCGGGACCGGCGAGCCGGCTCACCGACCGGCGGCTGGTCGCCGATCTCGTGCCTCGTCTCGAGAAGGCGGCGGGCCGCCTCTCGCAGCGGCTCGGCTACGCCGCCGAGTAGCCCGGGCGTCAGGTCAGCGCGAGCCGCAGACAGGCGGCGGTGGTCGGGCAGGCGGCGCGAAACTCGATCGAGTCGCGGACGCCTGGCGGCGCCGACGCCCGGTCGGCCGGCTCGAAGCCGAGCCGCGCGAAGAAGGGGGCCGCGGTCGTGGTGAGGAGCCAGAGGTCGCTCACGCCGCGGGCATCGGCCGCCTCGAGGAGGCGGGCCACCAGCGCCGTGCCGGTCCCGGCTCCGCGGTAGGCCGGCGCGACCACGAGCGAGCGGAGCACGCCGGCAGGGGGATGGGCCTCGAGGCCGACGGCGCCGACCACCTCGCCCTCGCCGGTCGGCTTGCCGGCCGCCGCCTCGGCCGGATCGTCGCGCGCCACGAGGAGCCACGTGTGCTCGAGGCCGTCTACGGGGAGGCCGGCCTCGGCGAGCAGACGCGCCACCACCGCCCGCTCGGGTTCGCGCGCGGGGCCGATGGTGATCACTCGACCTCGAAGGCCGGCATCGGCAGCTCGCCGAGCCGCGTGCGGCAGACGGTGCAGGGCTGCATCGCGTGGGCGCGCGCGTACGGCACGAGCGCGTCGTCGATCCAGCGGAAGAAGGCCTCGAAGTTGCGCACGGTCCGGCGGGCGTCGCCCGGCACCTCGCCCAGCCGGAAGCGGGGGTCGTCGATCTCCACCGCGAACGGGCAGGCGTGCACCTGCCCCTTCGTGGTAACCACCGGGTAGCACCGGGCGCAGTCGTCGTGGAAGGTCTCCTGCAGCTCCCGCCGCCGGCCGTCGAAGCCGGCGAGGCCGCCCCCCATGTCCATGATGTCGGCGTAGCCGACGGTGACGACGCCGGGGTGGGCGCGTGCGTACGCCTCGAGCCGCTCGCGTGCGGCGGCCGGGATGGGCGGCGCGCCGTCGCCGGTCCAGATGGAGTAGTTCAGGGCGACCCTGACGCGCCGCATCGGATCGGACTCGACGATCGCCACCAGCGCACGGTCGCGGATGCCGTTCGAGAAGACGGTGAAGCTCCCCTCGAACCCGTGCTCGCGCAGGTACCCGATCGCCCAGGTCATGTTCTCGACGTCGAGCGTCGGCTCGCCGCCGTAGAACTTGATCGCCCCCTCGGGCCCGAGGTGCACGAGCGCCAGCGCCTGGTCGAGGTGGGTGGCGGAAAGGGGGTGGTACCACCCCGCCGGGCTGCCGAGGACCGTGCAGAACGCGCAGTCGCGATTGCAGAAGTTGCCCGGGTAGAGGAGCAGCTCCTTCACCCGGCCGTCGATGACCACCCCGAGTTCGGGGCGCCTGCGCTTCTCGATGGCGCTCGCCTGGGCCGTGTCGGTGCTCATGCTCCCTCCAGTATGCCGCGCCCGCGCCGGCGGCGAGGGCGCGTCCTCACCCGATGAGCGGCCGCGCCTGCACGAGCGCGACATCCTGGCCGTCCCACACCCACTCGACGTCCTGCGGGCCGCCGAGGCGGCGCTCGGCCCGGAGGGCGAGCCGGGCGATGCGCCGCACGACGGGGAGCGGGAGCTTCGGCGCCGCCCCCTCCGCGCGGTCGAGCCGGACCCGGACGAGGCCGCGCCGGCCGGGCGCAAGGCGCCAGGGCTGCACGCAGGGACGCGCGTCGAGGACGATCCCCGTCGCCCGATCGACCAGGTAGCGATCCGGGGTGAGCGTGCCGCCGGCCAGCGGCGCGCCGAGCCCCGCCACCGCCTCGATCACGACGAGCGGCGTGCGCGCGCCCGCCGGCGAGGCCGTGAGACAGATCCCGGCGGCGGCCGCCGCCGCGAGCGGCTGGACCACGACGGCGAGGTCGATGGCGCGCCTCCCCGCGTAGGCGCGCGCCCGCGCGCCGCGCGCCGACCGCCAGACCGCGCCGATCGCCCGGAGCACGCCGGACGCCGGCACGCCGAGCCGCGTGTCGAGGACGCCGGCCCAGGAGGCCTCGCGCCCGTCCTCGGCCGGGGCGCTGCTCCGCACGGCGAAGGGCCCGGGTCCCATGCGGGCGAGGTGCGCGCGGATGGCCGCGGTGAGATCGGGGAGGCGTCCGGGCGCCCTCCCGGCGGCGGTCCGGAACGCGGCGGTCGTCACGACGATGCCGGGCAGCGTCGGCAGCGAGGCCCGCGCGAGGCGGGCGAGGCCGGCCCCCTTGCCGCCGGCCACGGCCGGGTCGAGCGCGGCAGCGTCGCCGAGGTCGATCACCCAGGTCACGGCCCCTCCACCACGGCGATTCCCCGGTCGGCGTCCACCCGAAGGCGCACGCCGTCCCGGACCCGCCGCGTGACCTGCGCAACGCCGACGAGGCAGGGGATCCCCAGTTCGCGGGCGATGAGCGCGGCGTGCGAGGTCATGCCCCCCTTCTCGGTGAGCACCGCGGCGGCGCGCCGCAGCGCCGGCATGTAGTCGGGCGTCGTGTTGCCGGCCACGAGCACGTCGCCCCGCCGCACCCGGCCCGCGTCGCGGGCGGTGAGGAGGACGCGCGCCGGCCCGACGGCGACCCCGCGCGAGGCGACGGTCCCCTCGAGGCGGCCGTCGAGGGAGGCCGGCACGTGCGTCACCCGGTCGCGCCAGCGCAGGACGGCCGCGCGGTCCTCGACGAGGCGGCGCACGCCGTCCCGCGTGACGATCGCCGCCCCGCCGAGACGCGCGGCGATCCGGCTCGCGGACGGTCGCAGGCCGGATCGCAGGAAGGCCGACGCCTCGTCGGGCAACCAGACGCGCACCCGCGCGAGCGGCTCGCCCGCCAGCCGGGCGATCTGCCGGAGGAGGGCGTCGATGTGGCCCATCGCGACGAGGACGACCCGCTTGCGCTCGTCCTGGAGGTGCGAGAGGTCGTCGAGGAGCGCGATGCGGCGGGCGGTTTCCGCGGGGACGCGATGGGCCGCGAGGAGTCGGGCGCGGTTGCGCGCGGCACGGCGGGCGAGGGCGACCGGCGAGGGGCCGGCCGGCGGGGGCGTGACGCCCTGCGCGTCCGCGAGGATCGCCCGCAGGAGCGACGCCGCCGTGGTCGGCGGCGCCTCGAGGTAGTTGTGGCGGAGGAAGCCGAAGCGGGCGGCGTGGCGGGCGAGCGCCCGCGCGAGGCCCGCGGGGAGCCGGTCGAGCCGCCGCGCCTGGCGCGGGAGGGCGTGGATCGCCGCGGCGAGGCGGCGGCGAGCGAAGGCCTCCCGCCTCGCCCAGGAGGCGAAGGTCGGCGCGGTGAGGTACGCCTGGTAGACCGGCCCGGTCTCGCGGCCGAAGTGCGCCGCGCAGCGCTCCTCGAGGTCCCGCTGCAGCACGAGCCCGCACGGCTCGCAGAGGGAGGCCCAGCCGAACAGCTCGGCGAACGCGGCGTGGAGCCGATCGTGCACCGCGGCGAGCCGCGCCCGCGCCGCCGGCCCCGACAGCCCGCGGCGGCCGAGGTCGGCCGCGACGGCGCCGAGGCGCGCGATCCCCCCCTCGAGGCGCCGGACCACCCGCCAGGTACGGGCGAGGTGGGCCGGATCGCGAAGGAAGCGGTCGACGAAGGCTGCGCCCACCCGGTACATGTCGCGCTGGTCGTAGGCCAGGACGAAGCGCTCGTCCTCGAAGACCCAGACCGCGATCCGGCGGACGGCGCCGTGCACCTCGCCCTCGATCCGGTTGTAGTCGGCGATGGTGTAGCAGGGGTGGAGGGCGCCGTCCCACACCCCCTTGAACCAGCGCGGTTCGGTCATCGCCCCCTCAGAACGACCGCCAGCCGGTCGAGCCGGACCAGCCGCGCCGCCACGCCGATGAGGAGCCCGGCGGCCAGGAGGAGGACGCCGGAGGCGGCCGCGACGATCGGGGTCAGCTCGTACTGGAGGTTCGGCCAGATGACCTTGGAGAGCGTCTGGGTCGACGGCGTGGAGACCAGGAGGGAGATGACGACCTCGCCGATGGAGAGGATGATCGCGAAGATCGCCGCGACCGCCACGCCGGGCAGCGCGAGCGGCAGCGTCACGGCGGCGCGCGCGCGCCAGGGGCTCGCCCCGAGGCCGCGCGCCGCCTCCTCGAGGCGGGGGTCGATCCCGGCGAGGGTGCCGCGCAGGACGAGGAAGACGACCGGCGTCGAGATCAGCGCGTGGCCCACCGCGAGCGCCCAGTAGGTGCCGGAGATCCCGAGCCACCGGAAGAAGACCAGGAGGCCGAGCGCGAGCGCGATGCCGGGGGTGAGGAGCGGCGCCACGAGCGACGCCTCGAGGAGCGCCGCGCGACGGCGCGACGCCCGGTCGGCGGCCAGGGCCGATGCGCCGCCGACCGTGAGCGCGAGCGCCGTCGAGAGCGCGGCGACGAGGAGGCTGTTGCCGACCCCCTGGCGCCAGACCGGGCTCGCGAAGAACTCCCGGTACCAGCGCAGCGAGAGCTCGGAGGTCGGCAGCCCGATGACCGTCGAGGGGTTGAAGGACACGGCCAGGGCGAAGCCGAGCACGGAGACGAGCGTCCCGGCCACGGCGAGGGCGTAGAGGGTGCCGGCGGCCCGCCAGAAGCGATCGGTCATGCCGCGCTCCGCTCGGCAGGCGCCGGCACGGTCGCCTCGCGGTCGCCGGTGCGCGGGGTCGCGGCGAGGCGGCTTGCGACGAGCACGAGGAGGACGGCGAGCCCGAGCATTTCCACCGCCGCCGCCGCCCCGGCGGCCCAGTCGAGGTTCACGAGCACCAGCCGGTGGACCAGGACGGAGAGCGTGTAGTGCTCGGGGCCGCCGAGGAAGAAGGGGGCGGTGAACGCCGAGAGGCCGAAGACCAGGCAGAGCACGAGCGCCGCCCGCGTGCCGCGCCAGGTGAGGGGGAGCGTCACCTCGAGGAAGGCGCGAAGCGGCGAGGCGCCGAGCCCGCGCGCGGCGTCGACGAGCGACCGGCCGACCGAGGCGAACGTCGCCACGAGGATCAGGACCGCGTAGGGGAGGACGAAGACGACCTCGCCCACGACCACCGCCAGGAAGGTGTGCGCAAGCCGGGTCTCCTCGCCGACGAGGCCGAGCGGCACGAGGAGCGACCGGACCGGGCCGTCCTGGGCGAGCGCCACCTCGATGCCGGCGATGACGACGAGCGGGTTCACGAACTTGGGCAGGATCGTCGCCCCGAGGAGCGCCGCCTGGGTCCACCCTCGCGCCCGATCGATCACGAGCGCGAACGGGTAGGCGAGCGCCACCGACGTGAGGGCCGAGACGAGCCCGAGCTTCACCGTGAAGGCGGCGATCCGCCAGACGTAGGGGTCGGCGAGGAGGGCGCGGTAGTTGTCGAGGGTGAGCGTGCCGGCGACGTAGAGGCCGGCGTTGCCGAGGCCGTAGCCGCCCGAGCCGGCCGACTCGTAGAGCGACAGCCGGCCGAGCCAGGCGAGCGGGGCGGCGAAGCCGACCGCGGCGAGCGCCGCGGCCGGCAGCCAGAGGGGCCAGCCGGCGTCGCCCCAGGGACTGCCTGACTTCCCCCCTCGCGCCACCTAGACTCCCTTGCGCAGGACCTCGCGCTCCCAGAAGCGGTTGAGCCGGGCCCAGGTGGCGGCGTCCCGGAGGTAGACGTCGTACGGGTAGTACCGGAGCGTCCGGTACTCCTCGTCGGTGTGCGGGTAGGCGGCGGCCCAGGTCGGGTCCTTCGCGGCCACCTCCCTTGCCACCTCGAGGATGCCGATGTTCTGCAGGCCGATGGTCGCCAGCGCGCGCTGCGACTCGGGCGCGAGCAGGAAGTCGAGGGCCGCCTCGGCGAGCCGCTTCTTCGCGCTGGTGCGGGGAATCGCCCAGATGTACTGGACGTACGCCCGGTCCTCGGCCGGCGTGACGACGCGAACCGGCTTCTCCTCGCGCAGGAGGTTCGCCGCCGCCTGCGTGTGCATGTTGCCGGCGAGGAACCCCTTCATGAGGATCTGCTCCTGCGCCTTGGCGGAGTTGGGCCACCAGTAGGCGACGCGGTGGCGGTTGGCTCTTGCGAAGGCGAGGACGCCGTCGAGGTCCGCCGCGAGGAGTTCGTGCGCCCGGCCGGCCTTCCCGTCGGCCGCCGCCTTCATGGCGGCGAAGGTGAAGAGGCTCATGTAGAGGCTGTCGTAGAGCCCGACCTTGCCGGCGAGGTCGGGCCGCAGGAGGTCGCCCCAGCTCGCGACCTCTGGCGTCACGTCGCGGTGGACCACCAGCGCCATGCCCGAGCCGGCGAGCGTGACGCCGTAGCCCTCCTTCACGACGAAGTTGTCGACGACGGCCGGGTGGAGCCGCTTCGCGTTGGGGACGTTCGCCCAGTCGATCTTCGCGAAGAGGCTCTGCCCGGCGGCCTTCCGGTCCTCGTCCGGCCTGCCGGCCGCGACGTCGCCGAGGATGGCCGGATAGCCCTGCGTCGGGTCGGTCACCATGAGGTCGTAGGGCGCCGGGCCGGGGAGGGAGGCGACGAGGTTCGGGATCCCCTCCCACCAGTAGTACGACACGGCGACCTTCGCGCCGGTGCGCCGCTCGAACTGCGGCACGAACCACTGCTCGAAGAACCGCTGCGTCGGTCCCGAGTAGGCGCCGATCACGAGCGACTCGCCCTCGAAGGGGCGGGCGGCGCGGGAGACCTTCGGCGCGGCGGGGATGCCGGAGGCCAGTGCCGCGGCGAGGAGGGTGCGTCGGCGGATCATGCGTCGCGCTCCTTGACGACCGTGAGCTGGGCGGGGGCCCACGCGACGACCACCCGGTCGCCCGGCGCGAGCCGGGGGACGCCGCCGGGGATCGGCTCGCGCGCGACGACGCGGCCGCCCGCGTCGAGGCGGACGTGGTACGAGACGCCGGCACCGTGGTAGGCGACCGTGTCGACGACGCCGCCGAAGCGGTCGATCCCCTCGGCCGAAGGGGCGCCGGCCGGCGTCGGGTTCTCCCCCTCGCGCGCGATCCGGACCCGCTCGGGGCGCAGGTACACCTCCACGCGGTCGCCCGGCTCGATGCCGGGCGTGCGCGGCGCGCGCAGTCGCGGGCCGCCGTCGGTGACGACCTCCGCGCCGCCGTCGGCGGCGGCGAGGCGGCCGGTGAAGCGACTCGCGTCGCCGAGGAAGGCCGCCACGTAGCCGGTCGCCGGTGCGTTGTAGACCTCCGACGGCGTGCCGACCTGCACGAGGCGCCCCCGGTCCATGACCGCGATCCGGTCGGCCATCTCGAGCGCCTCGTCCTGGTCGTGCGTGACGTAGATGGCGGTGAGCCCGAGCCGGCGCTGCAGCGCGCGGAGCTCGAGACGCACCGCGTCGCGCAGCCGCCGGTCGAGGCTCGCGAGCGGCTCGTCGAGGAGGAGGAGGTCGGGCTCGAAGACGATGGCGCGGGCGAGCGCCACCCGCTGGCGCTGCCCGCCGGAGAGCTGCCAGGGGTAGCGCGCCTCGAGCCCCTCGAGGCCCACCAGGGCGAGCGCGGCTCGGGCGCGGCGGTCGCGCTCGGCCGGTCGGATACCCCGCATCTTGAGGCCGAAGCCGACGTTCTCGAGGACCGTGCGGTGGGGGAAGAGGGCGTAGTCCTGGAAGACCATGCCGATGTTGCGGCGGTGGACCGGCACCGGGTCGAGCGGCCGGCCGCCCAGCGTGATCGATCCGCCGTCGGCCCGCTCGTAGCCCGCCACGAGACGCAGCGTCGTCGACTTGCCGCAGCCCGACGGCCCGAGGAGGAAGAGCATCTCGCCCCGCCGGACGTCGAGCGAGAGCCCGTCCACGGCGGCCACGGGGCCGAAGCGTCGCGACAGCCCGCGGATGGAGAGGTAGGCGCTCACCGGGAATCGGCTCCGTCGATTCCCGGCACTATAGCAACGGATGCCCGGGCGGAAGTGTTGTGCCGACCACCGCGGTCGACGGATCGACCGCGGCCGTCGGCCGGAGTCGGACGACTACCTGAGAGAGGCGCGCCTCGGCCCTTTCGGCGGCCCCTGCTCGATCGGGTAACCCATCCGCACCCAGCCCGGGATCCCCTCGTCGAGGACGTACATGTTGCGGTACCCCGCCTTGTAGAGCTTCTCGCTGGCCAAACTGGCCAGATGGTGGGGGCACGCTCAGTAGAGGACGATCGTCCCCTCCCTGGGGAACTCGCCGATCCGCTTCTCGACCTCGGCGAGCGGGATGCTCACCGCGTTCGGCAGGTGAGCCTCGACGTACTCCGGATAGGTCCGCACGTCGACGATGAAGGGTCTGTCGCCGAGCCGCAGGCGCCCCATGAGCGTGGTGACGCTCATGAGCCGGATGGGGGTGGTCGGCCTCTGCTGCGCGTACTGCGGGTAGGCGCGGGCCGCGTGGTCGGGGCCGGGAGCCCCGGCCAGCCAGTCGGCCGGTCCCTCGACCCGGACCGGCTCGTCCGCCACGGTGGGCGCCACACCCGTGAGGAGCGCCGCCGCCACGGCGGCGGCCAGGGACGGCAACCTGCGCACGCGAACCTCCATCGGTGTCGGCGGCGCCTCGGGTCCCCGAGACGCCGGCTAGAGCATAGACGAGGGGGCCGGCTCCGTCTATTCGGTGGACGCGACCGGATAGTCCTCCTCGGCGAGGACGCGCGAGATCCGCGCCACGTCGACCCGGCGCTCGTCGTACTCCACATGTACCCGCCGGGCCGGGATGTCAACCTGGACGCTCGTCACGCCGTCCACCGGCGCGAGCGCCTTCTTGATCGTCTGCTCGCAGTGCCCGCACGAGATGTCGGGCACGTTCAGGATGGCCGTGGCCATACGGGTCTTGCCTCCTTACCGTGGTCAGTGTCCGCGGGCCGCGAGCGCGAGCGCCACGGCCCCCGCCAGCAGGGCGGCCGCCGCGATGCCGGCGAGGTACGCGTAGTCGGCCACCCGCGCGCGGAGCGGCGGGTTGAGGATCGCCTCGGCGCTCTCCGGTCGGCGGAAGCCGCGCAGGCGCAGGGCGTTGGTGACCACGCTCACGCTGCTCATCGCCATGGCCGCCGCGGCGAGCATCGGGTCGAGCAGGACGCCGAAGGCGGGGTAGAGCGCCCCCATCGCGACCGGGATGAGGATCGCGTTGTAGGCGAACGCCCAGAAGAGCCCCTGCGCGATGACGCCGACGGTCTTGCGGGACAGGGCGATCGCCGTGACGAGGTTGCGCAGGTCCCCCCCGACGAGCGTCACGTCCGACGCGGCCAGCGCCACGTCCGTCCCGGTGCCGATCGCGACGCCGAGGTCGGCCTGGGCCAGGGCGGGCGCGTCGTTCACGCCGTCGCCCACCATCGCCACCACGCGGCCCTTCGCCTGGAGCGCCTTCACCACCTCGGCCTTCTCGTGCGGCAGCACCTCGGCCAGCACCTCGTCGATGCCCGCCTCGGCCGCGATCGCCTCGGCCGTGGCGCGCGCGTCGCCCGTGAGCATGACGACCGCGAGGCCGAGGGCGCGCAGTTCGGCCACCGCCTCTCGCGAACCCGGCCTGAGCGTGTCGGCGACCCCGACGAGGCCGACCCCCCGGCCGTCCACCGCCACGTAGATCGGCGTCTCGCCCGCGCGGGCGAGCGCCTCGGCCTGGCGGTCGAGCCCGTCGAGCGCGACCCCCGCGTCGGACATGAGGGCGCGGTTGCCGAGGAGAACGGTACGCCCCTCGACGACGGCCCGAACCCCCTTGCCGGGGACCGACTCGAACGCCTCGGCGCGCGGCAGGTCGAGGCCGAGTCCGGCCGCGCGGGCGACGACCGCCTCGCCGAGCGGGTGCTCCGAGCCGACCTCGACCGCGGCCGCAAGGCGCAGCACGGCCGCCTCCGGGAGGCCGTCGGTCACGACCCGGGTCACCGCCGGTCGGCCGCGGGTGAGCGTGCCGGTCTTGTCGAGGACGACGGTGTCGACGCGCCGCGCCGCCTCGAGCGCCTCGCCGCCGCGGATC
>DATCKS010000116.1:0-4085 GCA_036562265.1 Thermodesulfobacteriota bacterium
GCGTAGGGCAGGTAATCGAACGTGGCGACCCCGAGCGTCGCGGCCACGTAGGCGCCGCAGCTGTTCCAGGGGATCAGCGCCCCGGTCGGGGTGCCGGTGGCGCCGATCGTGCGCGACAGCATCACCGGCGCGAACCCGCGCGCCTCGAACGCGCGCCTGAACATCCGCCCCGGCAGGACGATCGCGATGTACTGGTCGGCCGTGGCGACGTTGGTCGAGAACACCGTGGCGACCAGGGCGGCAACGAGGGCGCCGACCGACTTCACCAGGCCGACGATCGGGGTGATGAGCCGCTCGAGCACGCCCGCCCGTTCGATCACCCCGCCGAACGCCAGCGCCGCGATGACGAGCCAGACCGTGTCGAGCATGCTGTCCATGCCGCCCCGGGACGCGAGCTGGTCGAGCGGCGGGTAGCCGGTCGTCGACACGTACCCGCTCGCAAGGGCGAGCCAGACCCCCTTGACGAGCGCAAGCCAGGTCGGCGCGCCTTCGCCCGCACCGGCGAACGCGACCACGCGCTCGGGCGCCACGAACACGGCCAGCACGCCCCCGACGAGCGCGCCGATGAAGATCGTGCTGAACGGCGGGAGCCTGAGGAGCGCGAGGGCAACCACGAGGGCGAGCGGCAGGAAGAGGAGCGGCGACATCCGGAAGCTCATCGCGATGGCGTCGACCTTGGCGCTGGCGCCGAGGTCGCCTGGACGGCCGAGGAACCAGAAGACGACCAGGGCGATCACGAAGGCCGCGACGGATGTCACGGCCGTCTCGCGGATGTGGTCGTAGAGGTTCACGTTGGCGGCGCCGGCGGCGAGGTTGGCCGAATCGGAGAGGGGGGAGCTGGTGTCGCCCAGGTAGGCGCCGGAGATCACGGCGCCGGCGGTGATCGCCGGGTCGAGCCCCATGCTCAGCGCGACGCCGACCAGGCCGATGCCGATCGTGCCCACGGTCGTCCAGGAGCTGCCGATCCCCATCGAGATCAGGGCGCAGATGACGGCGGTGGTCGCGTAGAAGTACGTCGGGCTGAGGATGTGCATCCCGTAGTAGACCATCGCGATGAGCGTGCCGCTGAGCGCCCAGGTGCCGATCAGCGCGCCGACGGCGAAGAGGATGAAGATGGCGCCGAGGCCCGAGCCGACGCTCGCCGTCGCGGCCTCGCGAAGGGAGTCGAGCGTGTGGCCGCGGCGCCGGCCGACGACGACCGCGATCATGGTGGCGACGGTGAGGGCGACCTGATTCGGTCCCGCCATGCCCTGGTCACCGAAGAGCATGTACGAGGCGCCGACCAGGAGGATCAGGCCGGCGATCGGGATGATCGCCTCGAGGAGCGTGAGCGGCTGCGGATGGTCCGGCCTGGCCATGGGCTAGTCGTCCACCGGATCGCGGATCAGCGGGCAGGTCATGCAGTGCCCGCCGCCCCGGCCTCGACCCAGCTCGGAGCCGGAGATGGTGATGACCTCGATGCCGGCCTTGCGGAGCTGGGTGTTCGTGTAGACGTTCCGGTCGTAGGCGACGACCA
The DNA here is from genome assembly GCA_036562265.1 of Thermodesulfobacteriota bacterium. Lineage (GTDB taxonomy): Bacteria > DASVDK01 > DASVDK01 > DASVDK01 > DASVDK01 > DASVDK01. The sequence continues at coordinate 1,517 of DATCKS010000116.1, forward strand.
CCCCCGGCGAAAGGGCGACGAGGTTCGCGCCGCTGTCCCACTGCGTCCGCTCGCGGAGGTAGGCGTTGCCGCCCGTCTCGGCGACGCGCAGCTTCTCGAGCCCGAGGGCGCCCGCAACCACGTCGACGAAGGGCTTCTCCTCCTTGCGCAGCTCGATCCCGGGCGGCCTGTCGCTCGGCCGGTAGGAGAACGCCGTGATGTCGTACACGATGTCGGGATAGAGGAGGACGCAGTCACGGTCGGCGAAGGTGAAGATCGTGTCGAGGTGCATGGCCGCACGCAGCTTCGGCATCGCGGCCACGATGACCCGCTCGGCCGCGCCCTGCTCGAAGAGCGCCGCGGCGAGCTGGCTGATCGCCTCGCGGGAGGTTCGCTCGCTCATGCCGATCAGCACGTTGCCCTTGCCGATCGGCATCACGTCGCCCCCCTCCAGAGTGGCGAGACCGTGGTCCTGGGTCGGGTCGCCCCACCAGACGCGGACCTTGCCGGCGAAGTCCGGATGGAACCTGTAGATCGCCGCCGCGAGGATCGGCTCCTCGTGGCGCGCCGGCCAGTAGAGCGGGTTCAGCGTCACGCCGCCGTAGATCCAGCAGGTGGTGTCGCGCGTGTAGAGCGTGTTCGGCAGCGGCGGGAGGAGATACTCGGTGACGCCGGCCGCCTCCCGGACGAGCTTCAGCATCTCGCCGCCGTGAGTCTCGGGGAAGTCGTAGGTCGAGAGCCCGCCGATCAGCGTCTCGGCGAGCCGGCGGGGCGGCAGCTCCTCGAGGTAGCCGCGGATCTCGTCGACGAGGCCGAGGCCGACCTGGTTCGGCACGATCTGGTTGTCGAGGATCCAGTTCCTCGCCTCGGGGATGGCGACGGTCTCGGCGAGCAGGTTGTGCATCTCGACGACGTCGACGCCGCGGTCGCGCATCTTCTGCATGAAATCGAAGTGGTCCCGCTTCGCCGCGTCGACCCACATGACGTCGTCGAAGAGGAGGGTGTCGCAGTTCGTCGGCGTGAGGCGCTGGTGGGCGAGCCCAGGGGCGCAGACCATCACCTTGTGGAGCTGGCCGACCTCGGAGTGGACGCCGTACGTCGTCCCGCCTGCCTTCGCCATGATGACCTCCGACCTCCCGCTAGATGGCAATGGAGCCGGTGGAGAGCCCATAGATGCCCAGGACGCAGCCGACGGCCGCGACGAGGAAGATGAGCCACCCGACCGGGGTGAAGAGCGTCTTGTGCTGCTCCCGCCGGGCCCAGAAGTAGAGGATGGTCCCGGGGCCGTAGAGGACCGTGGACAGGAGCAGGTACCTCGTCCCGCCGGCGAAGAGGAGGAAGGCGGTGTAGAGCACGGCGAGGCCGGCCAGGACCAGGTCGCGCCGGCGCTCCCGCGGCCTCACGTCGTAGGTCTCGCCGCGCCTCGCGATGAGGAGCCCGTACGCCGCCACCAGGAGGTAGGGAATGAGGCTCATCGCGCTGGTCATGTTGAGCATCAGCGTGAAGGCGTCCTGGGACCAGTAGGTGCTGATGACGAAGAGCTGGACGACGACGTTCGTCATCCAGAGGGCGGCGGCAGGCACCCGGTTGCGGTTCTCGCCGGCGAAGACCCTCGGCATGTCGTCGGTCCTCGCGGCGGTGAAGAGCACCTCGGCGCAGATGAGCGACCAGGCCAGGTAGGCCCCGAGGACCGACACGATCAATCCGGCGCTGACGAAAACCGCGCCCCAGGGGCCGACGACCGCCTCGAGCACGCCGGCCATGGACGGCTGCCGGATGTCGGCGATCTCGGCTCGCTGGAGCACGGCGTAGGGGAGCAGGGTCACGAGCACCATGAGGGCGGTCACGCCGAGGAAGCCGAGGATCGTCGCCACGCCGACGTCGGAGCGCTTCGTGGCGTAGCGCGAGTAGACGCTCGCCCCCTCGATCCCGAGGAAGACGAAGACCGTCACGAGCATCGTCGCGCGGACCTGATCGAGGAGGCTCGCGTCCGGCATCCCCACGCCGCCCCAGAAGTTCCCGCGGAAGAGGTCGGCCTGGAACGCGGCGGCGAGGATCACGATGAAGACGAGGATCGGGACGATCTTGGCGATCGTCACGACCGTGTTGATGAAGGCGGCCTGCTGGATCCCCCGCAGGATCAGGAAGTGGAAGAGCCAGATGCCGGCCGAGGCGACGGCGATGGCCGTGACGGTGTTGCCGTCCCCGAAGATCGGGAAGAAGGCCCCGAGCGTCGACTTGATCAGCACCCAGTAGGAGACGTTGCCGATGCAGCTGCCGATCCAGTAACCGAAGGCCGAGAGGAAGCCGGGATAGTCGCCGAAGCCGGCCCTGGCGTACGCGTAGACGCCGGCGTCGAGGTCGGGCTTCCGTTCCGCGAGGGACTGGAAGACGCGAGCCAGCATGTACATGCCGGTCGCGGCGATGGTCCAGGCGAGGATCGCGCCGAACGGCCCGGTCGCGGCGCCGAAGGTCCGGGGCAGCGAGAAGATGCCGGCGCCGACCATGGAGCCGACGACCATGGCGGTCAGCGAGAAGAGCGGGAGTTTCTGGACCGCCGCGGACGCCATGGGGCCGGCTCCGTGGGAAC